>CAYSOI010000004.1:13114-40317 GCA_964432425.1 uncultured Opitutales bacterium
ATTCTGCGGCGAAGCTTGGGAGGGCATTCATAGTTTGGGCAACAGATGGCGACTTCGCCGCGAAGTTTTTCCAACGTTGTCCCGCAGACCGGGCAATTTGAGGGGAACTGGTAGGGCTTACAATGCTCCTTACGCTCTTCAATGACAACCCGGACTACTTGAGGGATGATTTCTCCTGCTTTTTCCACCATCACGGTGTCCCCGATGCGGATGTCCTTACGCTGAATTTCGTCCTGGTTGTGCAATGTTGCCCGGGATACGGTTGTGCCTGCCAATTGGATAGGCTCCAACTCTGCCACTGGGGCGACAATTCCGGTTCGGCCGACCTGTAGGGTGATGTCTCGGAGCAACGTCGGTTTTTGTTCGGCAGCGAATTTGTAGGCAATGGCCCAGCGGGGAGCTTTGGCCGTGGAGCCTGCGGCCTTTTGAATTTCCAACGAATCCACTTTCACCACGGCACCATCGGTTTCGTAGTCGTAATCGTGCCTGCGTTGATCCAGTTCTTCAATGGCTTGCCATGCTGCATCGAGGGAATCACATTGCCAAAAATCCTCAGAAATTGGCAATTTCCAGTTTTCCAGGGTTTCCCGGAAACCTGACAATTTTTCAAAAACCTGTGGTTGGCAGTCCCCAAGGCCATACATTACGATTTCCAACTTCCGTTCAGCGACGAGTGAGGAATCCAGTATTTTTAATGTGCCTGCGGCCAGATTCCTCGGGTTGGCATATTCCGGGAGCCCTTCATCTTCCCGCTGGGTATTGATTCGTTGAAATTCTTCGTTCCCAATAAAAATTTCTCCACGAATCTCAATGATCTCGGGTAGGGGAGAGCCCTGTAGTCTGTAGGGCAGGTTCTGAATGGTCAGCACATTTTGCGTTACATCATCCCCTTCCACTCCATTGCCCCGGGTTGCGGCCCTAACCAATACTCCATTCTCGTAGGTTAAACTGACGGCGACCCCATCGATTTTGGGTTCCACCACGAAATTTATCGAATCCTCTGTTCCAATCGCACCACTCAACCGGGTTCCAAAGGCCATGAGTTCCTCCTGGTTGTACGTGTTGTCCAGGCTGAACATGGGCTGGCGATGCTGGTAACTCTCAAACTCTTCCAAGCGGTCATCGCCTACCTGAGCTCGTTCTCCCAGAGATTTCGCTATTTCTGGAAAAGCGGCTTCCAGCTCCTCCAGCTCTCGTTTGATGACGTCAAACTCCTGGTCGGAAATTACCGGAGCGGCCTTTTTATAATACAATTCCTCATGCCGACGTACTTCCGCCCGCAGAGCTCTCATCTTCCTTAATTCGATCGGATCCTCCATTATTCTCTTTCTCTATGTCAGACTTCCTTCTGACGAAAAGCCTGTATTCCAAAAAATTCCGATAGAATGTCCATTTCGTATATAAAACCGTGGCCAACAACGCCCCCAGGGTATCGGCGATCCAATCGACAACATCGGGATAGCGGCCCGGGACAAAACTTTGATGCCATTCATCACTTATACCGTACAGTGAAGCCACACTCACTGCGATAAACATCCCCCTTGTGCCTCGACCCCAAACCCACTTGGTTCGCAAAATCAACGTCCCCAAAAGGCCATAAGCAATAAAGTGAGCCCATTTATCCGGGATGTTCAAGGCAGGCACGATCTCTGGTTTCTCCTGAGCGGAAGCCCAATACAGAGTCCCCATCATCGCGATAACATATGCAAATCGGTACACTCCGCTTACCCTCTGAAAAGGTTTTTTTCTGTCAACTCAACAGCCGCCAACCCGCATCAATTTTAGCCTCTGTGGATAAGAGTGAAAAACTCCAATAAGTTTCCATTGCCGAACCCCCTCTTCCAACACTCTATCGAAACCTCAATATTGAAAAAATGTCATAAAATTTTCTTCGAAAGAATTTTCTAACGTCGATCTCCCGCATGCCTTTCTATCACACAAATAATTTTTTGAACGCCCCCCATATCTTGGGGTCAAATTGCTCACGGACACAACATCTTGTGTTCCAGAGTGTTGACATCGAAAAAATCCGTCCATTGAGTTTTGCAAAAATTCACCCAAAAATACCCAGATTTACTTCCCGAAAAACCTTCGAATTTTTCCCTCACTCCGCTTTACCGCTATCCATCTGACAATATCACGATTTTTGATAAATAAAGATCACCGAAACTTACCGGAAGACACAAGAAATGGCTCTGCTTGATATCACAATAGGCAACAAAACCTTCACCCTCGACAAAGATAAAGCTGAAGAGGCATATGCAGAGAAGAAGATTATCAATGGTCGGGCGACCATGACTTTCAACCTACTTCCCCTGAAGTACAAATGGGCCTACGAAATCTACAAAAAGATGAAGGCCAACCACTGGGAGCCGGAAGACATCCCCATGCAAAAGGATGTCCAGCTCTGGAGATCGGATAGCCTTCCCGAAGTCGAGCGTTGGATTATCAAAATGGGGATTGGTTACTTTTCTGCGGCAGAAGGCATTGTGGGGGACAACATCATTCACGTAGTGCGTGAGTTGGTCACGGCCCCTGAGCTCAAACTTGTGTTGGGCCGGCATACTCATGAAGAAAACATCCATGCGGACAGCCTGCTGTACATGATCAGCTCTCTGGGCATCAACCCGCATGAATGTGAGGCCATGTTTGAGCAGATTGATACCATTCGCCGAAAGAATGAATTTGTTACACGTACCTCCCATACACTTCGTCGCGACATTGACCTGACCCAAACCGAGAACAAACAGCAACTGGCGAAAAACATCTTTGTCTTCGGCCAATGCATGGAAGGGACCCAGTTTTACGGCCTCTTCGGCATGGTTCTTAGCCTTTATCGCCAGAACAAATTTGAAGGGATCGGACAAATGTTCCGCTACACCCTGCGTGATGAGTCCAACCATATCGACCTCTTCCGTCATCTATTCAAAGATCTCATTGAAGAAAACCCGGATGTCTGGACCTCGGAATTTCAGCAGGACCTGATCGATACAATGAAAGAAGCCGTCCGGCTCGAAAAAGAGTTCATTTCTGACTGCCTGCCGGTGAATTCTGTCGGGCTCAGTGCGGAAGAATTTCATCAGTATATTGACTACATTGCCGACCGCCGCCTCGAAGGAGTGGGCCTGCCGGCACTGAACCCTGGCATCAGCAACCCCTTCCCATGGCTCGCTGAAATGATGGACCTCAAGAAAGAGCAAAACTTCTTTGAGGGCACCGTGACAGAATACCAGAAGGCCGGGGTCCTGGATGATGATCTCTCTGACGAAGATCTCATTTGAGCCGAATGCACAGACTTTATTAGAAATTAAACCAGACAGAATCAACAGCGAAGAGCCAATACAGGTAACTCCCATCAATGAAGATAGTTAAAAATACGTTTGAAGAGGATCAAAGACTCATTGAGTGCATCAACACCTACAGCAATCAGGAAAATGATTTCAATTGGGCAGGGCTCATTGACATAGATCGTTGGAACAGCCCGAATATTCTTATTGACGGAGCGAACCGTGATGATGAGGCGAAGGACGACCAATCCTTTAATATTGCAGAGGTCGCAAACCTGATTGGCACCGCCTTGGCCTACCTGCTGCGCTCCCGTGAGGAACAAGACATTTATAACGAAAAGAACCAGCACTTTGTCGCCAGAATCACACAACTGGTCGGCGAAAAGCTGGAAAGCGAATTGGCTGATGGTAATTCCATTTTGCTTTCCCGAGAAGCACTGCACCAACTCATTGAAAAGGCCCTCATCGACAATGAGGCCCATGATGTGGCTAGGAGCTTGCTTATTGTCAGGAAAGCTGAAGATGACTCCGGGGGTCTTGAAGATGATGAGGAGATAGGCACCCAACTGCGCTTAATTCGCAGAAACGGGAAGGTGGTGCCCTGGAACGAGTCCAAGATTGAGATCGCCATTCGACAGGCGTTTCTCTCTCTGAAACTCGATTCAGAGCCTGCTGTCCAGCTGGCACGTGATGTTACACAACACGTGCTCAGACTGGGCCAGGAATTTGTAAACATAGAAGACGTGCAGGACCTTGTTCAGGAGACGCTGATGCGGGCTGGACAATACAAAGCTGCAGAAACCTACATTCTCTACCGGGCCCGGCGTGCACATGCACGGGAATTGGCAGAACAATCCCAGACTCCTGAAAATGAGAATCAGGACTCCATGGTGGTGGTTGAACTCTCCGATGGAGACACCTTTTTCTGGGATGGACTGGATCTGCGCAAACGCATCGAATACGGAATGATCGGATTGGAGCTCAATCTCTCGCTGGAAGAAATCGAGCGGGAGTTGCGGCGTTCCATCTTTGCTGAAATGACGGCGGAGGACCTCCAGAAAACCATCATTCTCAATGCGAAGGCACTCCTGGAGAAAGATGCAGATTTTTCCAAATTTGCCGGACGTATTCTGCTCACCTATCTCTATGAAGAAGCCCTTGGGTGGAGTATTGTTGAGGATGGCGTTGAAGCCCTGAAAGATTTCCATCGTCGGGCATTCAAGAAATACCTCAAACGAGGCGTCGAGATTGGTCGTCTGGACAAGCGTATGCTTGACTTCGATATCGCTAAACTTTCCTCACAGCTCGACCCCACTGCCGACCTTGACTTTGATTTCCTTGGAATTCAAACCCTCTACGACCGCTACCTGATCGTCGACAAAACGACGGCTCGTCACCGTCGCCTCGAATGTCCGCAATTCTTCTGGATGCGGGTATCCATGGGCATCTTTCTCCAGGAAGAAAACGAGAAGGAAAAGCGCATTACCGAGCTGTACACTCTCTACAAGAGCCGTCGTTTCTGCTCCTCCACGCCGACCCTCTTCAATGCCGGCACACCACACTCCCAGCTTTCCTCCTGCTACCTTTACAAAGTGGATGATGACCTCGAATCGATCATGATTCGTGGAATTGCAGAAAATGCCTTCCTTTCCAAATGGGCCGGCGGCCTTGGGGGCAGTTGGACCGCCGTCCGCGGT
Organism: uncultured Opitutales bacterium; assembly: GCA_964432425.1. Taxonomy (GTDB): domain Bacteria; phylum Verrucomicrobiota; class Verrucomicrobiia; order Opitutales; family JABJCN01; genus JAYPDO01. The sequence goes on from CAYSOI010000004.1 coordinate 18,099, forward strand.
ACCGGAGGCTACATTCGGGGCACCAACGGCGAAAGCCAGGGCATCATCCCCTTCCTCAAGCTTCACAACGACCAGCTTCATGCAGTCAATCAGGGCGGTAAACGCCGTGGTTCCGGATGTGCGTATCTGGAAACCTGGCACAACGACCTCTTTGATTTCCTGGAACTTCGTAAAAACACCGGTGATGAGCGTCGTCGGACCCATGAAATGAACACGGCCAACTGGGTGCCTGACCTTTTCATGAAGCGACTTCAGGAGCAAAAGGACTGGACATTTTTCCGCAGTAACGAAGTGCCAGAACTTCACGATCTTTACGGCAAAGCCTTTGAAGAGAAGTACATCGAGTACGAAGCCAAAGCGGAAGCTGGCGAGATCTTTGGTGAGAAACACCCCGCCATCGAAATCTGGAAGAGGATGCTCAAAGTGCTCTTTGAAACAGGACATCCATGGATCACTTTCAAAGACCCCTGCAACCTTCGCAGCCCTCAGGATCACGTCGGCGTGATCCACAGCTCCAACCTTTGCACAGAGATTACTCTCAATACTGGCAAAGACGAAACCGCAGTTTGTAACCTCGGGTCAGTCGTTCTCGACTCACACCTCGACAAAGCCGGCAACCTCGACCATCCGAAACTCCGGGAAACCATTCGGATCGCCGTTCGTGCACTCGATAATGTTATCGACCTGAATTTCTACCCGACCGAGGCGGCGAAGACAGCCAACATGCGTCACCGCCCTGTCGGACTCGGAGTAATGGGGCTGCAAAATTGCCTGTATCGTAAGGACCTACCTTTTGCCAGTCAGGACGCCGTAGAGTTCAATGACGTCGCGATGGAAGCGATCTGCTACTATGCCTACGAAGCCTCCAGTGATCTGGCCAAGGAACTCGGCACCTACTCCACCTACGAAGGCTCCAAATGGGATCGCGGCATGATGCCACAGGATACCCTGGCCCTCCTTGAAGAAGAACGAGGATTGCCCATTGATGTAAAACGTGGCGGTAAGCTTGACTGGGCTGGACTTCGTGACAAGATTGGCAAGCAAGGCATGCGAAACAGTAATGTGATCGCCATTGCCCCAACTGCGACCATCTCTAACATTATGGGAAGCTCCCCATGCATTGAGCCGCTCTTCAAAAACCTCTTCACCAAGAGTAACCTTTCGGGCAGCTTTATCGTCTTGAACCAATATCTGGTCCGTGACCTGAAAAAGCATAATCTCTGGAATCAGGACATGATCAATGACCTCAAGTACCATGACGGTGAGCTCAGTGACATTCCCAGCATTCCAGACCACATCAAGGAAAAATACCAGACTGCCTTCGGAGTCCCGCACAATTACATCATTGAGGCGGCATCCCGGCGCCAGAAGTGGATCGATCAATCCCAGTCCGTAAACCTCTTTATTGCAGAGCCCAGCATCAAAGTCCTCTCCCGGATGTACATGGATGCATGGAAAAAAGGACTCAAGACAACCTATTACCTTCGCTCTCAAAGTGCTTCCAATGTGGAAAAAGCTACGCTGGACCACAAACGGAACGTTGATGTGGCATCTTCCGCTGTGGCTCAACCTGCACCCGAACCGAAGGCATGCAGTATCCTCGATCCTGAATGTGAATCCTGCCAGTAACTTGGGAGGCATTCCCCTGTCCACATGACCCTGCAGGAACGGCTCGAACGATATCTGGGCCAAACTCCGCAGATTCATCCCTCGGCTTACATCGCTCCAGGCTCTACGGTTCTGGGCGATGTTGTCATTGGCGAGCAATCCAGCGTATGGCCCGGTGCCGTGCTTCGCGGGGATATCAATTCGATCCGAATCGGCGACTGTACCAACATCCAGGACGGAGCCATTCTCCATCTGGCTGATGATTACCCCACGATCCTGGGCAATCATGTCACTGTAGGCCATGCCGCTGTGGTACATGCCTGCACGGTGGAAGACGAAGTCCTCATCGGCATGCATGCCACCATTCTGGATGGAGCAGTCATCGGCAAAGGCTCCATCATCGGCGCACACACCCTGGTCAAAGCCGGCATGCAAGTCCCCCCAGGAAGCCTGGTTCTGGGAGTCCCCGGCAGAATCCAACGCCAACTCACCCCAGAAGAACAGGCCAATAATCTGGCCCTGGCCGAGAAGTATCTACAGGTCTCCGCAGCCCATAAGATAAGAGTCTCAGGCTGAAACCTGAGACATACTTTAGCAGGTTAATGAATGGATCAAGAAAAGTCCTTTTTGTTCTAGGTTCGGGTGTTTCTGCTTTCAAATGCCCAATGATCGATGAGATTTCCAAGAAGGTTTTGGATCCAAGTGGACTACAGTTGCAAAGTTGGCATTCAAAACATAATGCTTATGAGATTATCAAGGTACTTACAGGCTTTCTTGGAGAACTTGATAAAACGGCTAGAAAGCTACCGGTTGAACCGACCTATGAAGACCTTTTTTCAATGTGCAAACAGCTGCATGATTGGGAAATAGGAAGAAATCGTGATCCAGCACTGACCCAGTTTCGTGATCATATTTATCGGGAAAATGCACAACTTTGGAAATTCTTCGAGGGAGGCCATTATTTTGGTAGAAAGCCTCTGGCTGCAATAGCAAGGAAGTCTTCAATCTTAATCAATGAAGTGATTCGAGTCCTTATTTCAGGAGCACTTCAACATGTAGAAAATGAGGATTTAAAGCCACTAAAGCTGATTAAGGATGCAATAGCTGAATATGGTGCTGAAAATGTCGATGTTTTGACCTTAAACCATGATACTCTGGTTGAGAAACTCCTGGAAGGAGAAACCCAGTGGACTACTGGGTTTGACCCGACTATTTCACAAGATGGCGATTTGACGAACTATTCTTCAGATGCTTTCGCAAACAGGTCCCAGGTTAGGATTGTCAAGCTTCATGGGAGTATCGACTGGTATTATGTCGGAACCAACAAAATGAATTTTCGTTGGGTAAAGATGAGTCCGAGACAGCATCAGGAAGTAGTCTTTAATCAGCTTAAGAATGAGAGCGGTGAAACCTTTTATGATGATTGTGAAACTGCATCTGAATTAACCGGAGTAACGACCAAAACTCAGGCCTACACTGAAGGAATTCATGGAGAGTTGTATATGCAAGCCCGTCAGTTACTGCGTGAGCACAATCATATCATTTGTTCGGGGTATGGATGGAAAGATTATGGTGTAAATACCATGTTGAGAGAGTGGGCAAAGGAGCACTATCAATGTACATCCAAGCATCTATTGTTGCTCCATAATTCTTCGAACAAGCATGAATTTGAAACCAACAAACAACTCAGGTTTTGGCCAGATGATTGGGGTAGTCAAAAACGAAAAGATTGGTTCCAGTGGTATCCGGTATGGTTATCTGAAACAGAGATAGGCACAATTGATGATGTCTTTTGGAATAATTAACCCACTATCGGAGGATTTTTGAAAAATCCTCCGATAGTGGGTCGATAAATCAATTGGCTGAACCAGGGATCAACGGGATCTGCCGCGGAATTTTCCGCCTCGGCCCATGAGGCCTCTTTTTTGTGGGGCGGCTTTGGGTTTTCCGGGGATTTCGGTCATGGGGGGGATACGGTAGTTGAAGTTTTCGCGGACGCGGCGGGGGATTTCCTGGTCGATGAAATTTTCGATGGCCTGGACTTTGTCCATTTGGTCGGGGGAGAAGAGGGTGTAGGCGTCGCCTTCAGTTTTGGCTCTGCCGGTTCTTCCGATGCGGTGGACGTAGTCTTCGGCGTGTTGGGGGACGTCGTAGTTGATGACGTGCTGGACTCCACGAACATCGAGACCACGGGAGGCGATGTCGGTGGCGATTAGAGTGGTTAGAGTTCCATCCTTAAAATCCTGCAAGGCTTTGGCTCGTTCCCTTTGCTGGAGGTCGGAGTGCATGACGGCGATGTTTTTGTTGCCATGTTGACGGAGCCATTTCGCAACACGATCGGCTCCAGCCTTGGTTTGGAAGAAGATGATGGTGCTTTCTCTCTGGATTTGTTCCAGAATGTGGATCAATAAATCAAACTTCCGCATGGCGTCGACAGGGTAGAGGGCGTGGTCGACGGTCTCTGCGGCGGAGAGACGCAGGCCGATGTTGACTTCCACGGGTTTGTACAATGCCCAGTCTGCCAGTTGTTTGATCGAGTCGGGCATGGTGGCCGAGAACATGAGGGTCTGGCGTTTTTTGGGGCAATAGCGGACGATTTTGCGTACGTCATCAATGAATCCCATGTCGAGCATTCGGTCGACTTCGTCGAGGATGAGGATTTCGATTTTGTCCAGTTTGAGGAATTTTTGCTGGAGGTGGTCGAGGAGTCTTCCTGGAGTTGCGATCAGGACGTCTGCACCTTCTTTGATGGCTTTTTTCTGGGATCCGTAGCCTACGCCTCCGTAAATGAGGCCGAGTTTGAGGTCGAGATACTGTCCGTAATAGGAAAAGTTTTCTTCAATTTGGCAGGCCAGTTCTCGGGTGGGGGTAAGGACAAGGGCTCTGGTGTGGCTGTGGTGTTTGAGCAGTTGCAGGGTGGGCAAGGCAAATGCTGCGGTTTTACCGGTTCCGGTTTGGGCGGAGCCAATGATATCCTTACCTGCTAGGATGTGCGGAATGGATTGTTCCTGAATGGGAGTGGGCTCGGTGTAATTGCGTTCCTCCAGAGCCTGAAGTATTTCCTTTCGGAGTTGAAGATCTTGAAATTGCATAATGGAATGAAAGTTTTCCTGATTGTACGGAAAGATGACTAACGCATACAAAGGAAGTGGGAAGCCATACCGGGGGCGAATTGCTCCGACACCCAGTGGACTTTTACATGTTGGTCATGCCCGGACGTTTTGGATGGCATGGTATCGAAGCAGAATTTCTGGTGGTACACTAATCTACCGCAATGAAGACCTCGACCCCTATCGTTGCAAGGCTAATTTCACACAGGCTGCGTTGGAGGACATGCGTTGGCTAGGACTGAACTGGGAGGAAGGGCCGGATGTGGGTGGGGGGCATCAGCCTTATCATCAGAGTGAGCGGACTTCACTCTACAGTGAGACTTTAGCTCATTTACAGGAAAAGGGGCATCTTTATCCCTGTAAACGTTCCCGTAAGGAGTTGCGGGAGTATGCTCAGGATCGGGGGCTGGACGCGACAGATCCGGTCTTTCCGGAAATGTGGAGACCGGAAGTTGGCACGAATCATTTTAAACAAGGAGAAGAAGATTGTGCATGGAGATTTCGTGTTCCGTATGGTCGGGTGATTGAATTTGTCGATGTGAATCCGGATGTGGGGGCCACGTCCTTTGTGGCGGGTAAGGATTTCGGGGATTTTGTGGTTTGGAGGCGGGATAATGTCCCGGCTTATGAGTTGGCGGTGGTGGTGGATGATGTGGCGATGCAGGTTTCGGAAGTTGTGAGAGGGGCGGATTTGCTGGTCTCTACGGCCAGGCAGTTGCTTCTTTACGAAGCGTTGGGGCAAATGCCTCCTGCGTTTTTTCATTGTCCTTTGCTGAAGGATGAAGAGGGGAGGAAGCTCTCCAAAAGCTTGGATTCGCGAAGTATTGAGCAGCATCGGGCCAGTGGTGTGGAGTCTCAACATTGGCAGGAGGAGTTTGAGGCGACTTATCACGAAATATTGGCGGGTTCTTAAATGTTCCTGTCTTTTTTTCCCGAATGTTGACCCTGTCTGGTGTTCCGGGTAAGTAGTGAGTTTTTTAAGTGGCAGAAAACTCAAAAGGAAACGGTGGTATCTTTGGCTGGCTGGCTCGTTTGACGAGGCAGAGTCAGTTGGATTTTTTCCCTGTTCGTCACGTTCTGACGGACTATGACCAGTCCAAGTTGCGGAGTGACGTTTTGGCGGGTGTGAATGTGGCTCTGCTGGCTTTCCCGCAAGGGATGGCTTATGCGATGATTGCAGGTTTACCGGTGGAGTATGGCTTGTTTGGGTCGGCGTTTGCTTTGATTTTGGGCATGTTGTTTTCTGGAGCCAAGTTTATCGTGCTGGGGCCGACCAATGCGACATCGGTCATGCTGCTGAGTACGTTTTCCACGCTTGGAGCGATGACTTTGGCTCAGAAGGCGGCGGTTGTCCCTTCTTTACTGATCATGGTGGGCTTGTTTCTGGTGGTGGGGGCGATTCTGCGGATGGCCAGCATGATTCAGTTTGTTTCCCGTACGGTGGTGACGGGGTATATCATGGCTGCGGCGGTGCTGATTATGGTCAACCAAGTCAGGAACTTGGTGGGTTTTGAGTTTTCGCCAGAGGATCGGGCTGTTTCTTTTGTCGATGTTTGCCGGTTGACCTTTTTTAAGTTGGGGGAGATGCCTTGGGGGGAATGGTTGACTTGGTATCCTATTGTTCTGGGAGGGGTGACGGTTGGGATCTTTTTGTTATTGCAGAAGCGTTTTGCCGCTCTTCCCAATGTCGCCCTAACTCTTGTCGCCGGGGCGTTGCTGCATTGGTTGGCCACTCGAATCTCGAATTCAGATCTTGGAGTGGCGATGTTGTCCAGTCCAGAAGCGGGTGGCTTGTCACTGAATATACCTACGTTTGAGCTGGAGCAGATGCGAATGCTCATCGGTGCGGCCGTCGCGATGGGTTTGCTCTGTGTTCTGGAAGGGCTATCGATTGGGAAATTGTTGGCGGCCAGGCAGGGGCGTCGACTGGATGCCAATCAGGAGATGTTCAGCATGGGGATGGCGAATTTGGGTTGCAGTGTTCTTTCGGGTATGGCGGCTTCGGGGTCCTTAACCCGGTCGGCTCTCAATGCATCCAGTGGTGCAGCCACTCAGGTATCGAGTTTGATCAGCGGGTTATTGTGCCTTGGAGGTGTTTTTACGATTGGGCAGTACATTTCACTGGTACCCAAGCCGTGTCTGGCAGTGATGGTGATGGTGATTGGGTATTCTTTGTTCAGCCGCAAACAGTATCGAATCGTTACAAAGACAACGTTGTCTGATGCGGTTGTTTTCTGGGTGACTTTCCTGACGGGGCTGGTGTTTGCTCTGGATTTTGCGATTTATGTGGGTGTGGGAGCTTCGATCATTCTTTATCTGCGTCAGGCGGCAGCACCCCACCTTGTCGAGTATGGCTTTACGGAAGAGGGGCAGTTGCAGGAGTTGGAGGCACGGAAGCGTACGGATATGGAAATTTCCATTGTGCACGTGGAGGGTGAGTTGTTTTTCGGTGCGGCGGATTTGTTTCTGGAACAGACACGGCGGTTTTGTGCGGATCCTAACCTGAAGGTGGTGATTTTGAAGATGCGGAATGCGAGGCACATGGATGCTACGAGTTGTATGGCATTGGAGGAATTGGTCCGTTACATGCGGCAATCGGAGCAACATATTTTGGTTTGTGAGGTGAAATCGGATATTTTGCAGGTGATGACCAAGTCGGGTCTGCGGAATTTGATTGGTGGAGACAATTTGTTCGAGGATGTGTCGACGAATCCGACGATGTCTGCTGCAAAAGCGGTTCGGCGGGCCAGGGAAATCGTGGGAACGGACAAGATGAAGGTGAGTATTTACGTGGATTCTTTTAAGCAAAAGAAGTCCAGGGAGCAGGAGGATAAAAAGTCGACAAAGTGACGTAAGTGTCACTAGAGGTGTTCTTCTGTTTTTACCTTATTTTTTGGAGCTGTGCGTATTCTCTTCAGTCTGCTTTTGCTTGGTGTTGCACTTCAGTGGTTACCTTGTGCCCATGCACAGGTTGTCCCTGAGAAGGTGTGGACACGTGTCGACATGAGGAGACTTTTCAATCCCTACGTGGGACAGTGGGAAGGGGAGTGGATCATTTCGGACGTCGATGGCGAGGTGGTAAAACGTATTCAGCTCCAGCAGCAATATTGGTGGGAAAAGGGTCATCTGAAGGGTGTGATGATCTATCAGGATTTGAAGCGTGTGGCTCGATTGTCTTCTGATATCTACTTGGAGAACGGGAAGATTGTCAGCGAGGTGGTCAATGAGGAGGACCGTAGTTATTATCGTGCCCATCCTGGTCCGAATTATGTGTTGTGGACTCCTGTGGAGCATGAGGAAGTTCTGCGTCGCCGGATCATGGAATACATTGCAGAGAATGATGGGGTGACATGGTTTATCTCCGAGGGTTTTGAGAGATTTATCGATGAGGAAGACATGCAGACCTTGCTGTTTCGGGTAGTGATGAGGAAGGTGATTTGAGTGGGGAGACCTCCGGGATGTAGGATTTATGCTAAACGCAATGATTGAATCTCGATTAATTTTTCTCCCGTTTGCCGGATTATTGATTGGTTGGCTGACCAATTACCTGGCGATCAAGATGTTGTTTCATCCTAAGGAGCCCATAAACTTAGGGCTTTTCAAATTACAGGGTGTTTTTCCCAAACGTCAGGATGCCCTTGGGGATAAGTTGGGAACTGTGGTCTCCAAGGAGCTGATTTCTACGGATGAAATCCTTGAGAAATTCACGGACCAGGTGGAAGGCTCAGAGGTGCAGGAAATTGTTGAGCGGCGGATTGATCAAGGGTTGGATAAGTTGATTGCGGGGATTCCTATGGCTAGCATGTTCATCGATGATTCCATGAAAGCGATGGCCCGGACAGCGATTTTGGAGCAGTTTATGGAGGGCTTCCATGAGTGGATCGAGGGTTTGAAGCCCAAGCTTGAAAAAAATATCGATGTTCGGGCAATCGTGAAGGAAAAGGTCTCCAAATTCTCTTCCGACAAATTGGAAGAAGTGCTCTTCGCCATCATGAAAAAGGAATTCCGCTTTATTGAATTTGCCGGCGGTGTTCTGGGTTTCCTGATTGGCTGCCTGCAGATTTTGATTCTGACCGTAGGGGCTTAACAAATCCATCAATTCGCCGACGAGAGTTGTCGGCGGGCTTGTTTGTGGAAATGGGTCCAGAAGAGGTTTCGGGCGATGGGGGCTGCGGTGGTTCCGCCCTGGTAATTGTCGTTGGGGTCAGTACCTTCCACGACGATGGCGATGGCGATGCTGGGGTTGTCAACCGGGGCAAAGCCGATAAACCATGCCAAGGTGAGTTTTTCGCCGAAGGTGGGGCTGTTGCGATTACTGTCCTTGACTTGTGCAGTTCCGGTTTTGGCGGCAATATCAATGCCGGGAATTTTACAGAGCTGAGCTGTGCCGTATTGTACGGCTTGTTCCATCCCGGTGACGATGCGTTTGTACTGATCATCCGTCAGGCCAATGGCTTCGCCTCCATGATTGACTTTGTGTCTGTCATTATCGGGGACTTTGAGGATCGTGGGTATGGTTCGGGTTTCCCGGCGGGCCACAGAAGCGGTAAAACAGGCCATTTGGAGGGGGGTGACGAGGATGTAGCCTTGGCCGATGGCAAAGTTGGCGGTGTCTCCCGGTCTCCATGGGTCTCCGATACGTCCCAGTTTCCAGGCTTTGTCGGGGATCAGAGTTCTTTCGGATTCGAAGGGAATTTCAATGCCGGTGGTTTCGTCGAAGCCAAACCTTCTGGCTTCTCGGGAGAGATTGTCGATACCGGTTTTGACGCCAAAATGGTAGTAAAAGGTGTTGCAGCTCAAGGCGATGGCTCGTTCCAGTTCCGTGTCGAGGTGACCTCTTGGGTTATGGCAGGGGAAGGGGCGTCTTCCTACGTGTTCGACTCCTCGGCACTGGTAGTGGTTGACTTCTTTGATCTGGTGATACCGCATGCCGGCAATAGTGGTGAGAATTTTGAAGGTGGAGCCGGGGGGGTAGAGACCTTGTGTGGCACGATTGAGCCAACCGCCTTCTGCTTCGACCCGGCGATAAACTTTTGCAGGGATGTACGGGGTCAGGTCATTCAAATTGTAGTCCGGCTTGCTGGCCATGGCCAGAATTTCACCGGTTTGCACATCAATGGCCACGACGGCGGCTTTTTTGTTTTCAATCTGCCGTTCGGTCAGCATTTGGATGTCGATATCAATGCTGGTATGAATCTGTTCTCCAAAGGTGGTGGGTTCTTTTTCTTCCAGTTCGAATTGAAAGCCCATGGGGTCGACTCGCCAGATTTCATATCCGGAGACTCCATCCAGGCGGTCATTAAAGCTGCGTTCAAGACCGGTTTTCCCTTTTTTGCCGTGGAGGCGAAAGGTTTTCAGGTTTTCCCCAGCCAATTCCTGGGTCTCTTCGACTTCTCCAAAGGTGACGTAGCCGAGGCTGTGGGACGCGGCAGAATGGAAGGGGTAGTACCGAGTACTGTCGGTATAAATATGAATCGGGGAGTCGAGCGGCAGCTGGTCGATTATCCGTGCATATTCTTCGGCAGTGAGCTTTTGTCCAAGGGGAAAGGGGAGGAGGAGTTTTTGATTAAAGTGTCTCTCAAAGTCACGTCTTTTTACCGAGTCTTTTCGGCCTGTAATGAGGTTAATGTGATTGAGGTATTTCCGGATGACATCCATCCGCGATTCCCACTGAAGTTCACTATTGTTGACGCGGGTTTTTACCAGTTGGTCATTTGCAAAGCTGGCAGTGAGAAATTTTCCAAATTCGTAGTGATCCTGGCCATCTTGCTTGTAATGCTTTTGGGGTTGTCCAATTTTGACAATGAGGTTCAGCAAGGAGGAGCCTTCGATCAGACCGTCCCGGACTTCCCGTATTTCTCTGACATTTTTGAAATATTGATCCCGAAATTCTTTTCGAATTTGGTCCAGGTAGATGACGGCGGAGTGGCGGGATTGATTGCCCACCAGCAGTTTGCCGTCCCGGTCAAAAATTTCTCCTCTTGGTGCTGGCAGCAATATGCGTCGTTGGGTTTGTAGCTCTTCTTTTTCCCTGTATTTGCTGGCTTCCACAAATTGCAGCCACCCCACACTGACGAGAAGGATGATAAAGAATACTCCGCAAATGCTGGCGAGTGTGACAATGCGCCAGATTTGTGAGGTTTCTTCCTGTGGTTGGTTTTGGTTCATGTGTTGCGGGTTTCTTCGTCAGTCACTTCTACACCAAGATATGTGGAAAGTGCAATCTGAAGTGCAAGGAGAGTGGGGGCCGTGATCAGGAGCAGGAGTTGGGAGGCCAGGATCTGAAGGATGATGGGGAGCAATGGGGTATGGTATTGCTGGCTGAAATGAAAGGAGAGGTGCAACAGGACCAGCAGATTCAGGGCCTGGGTAATCAGGATCGAGTCCAAGCCACCTTCTTTGTGAAGTTTGGGGCTCAGGCGGTAGAGTACAAAATGGAGGATCGGAAGTGCCAGAGTGAAATAACCTGGGGGTGTGGGGAGTGCCGCATCCTGCATGATGCCTGCGACAATACAGACCAACAATCCCGACGGGTACGTGAGGCTGAGCCCTGCAAAGAGGACGAAGCTGGCAGGGATCAGAACTTGTACGGAAATGGCCGAGAGGTGATGATTGATCTCAAGGAGGAGCATCCCGAGGAAGGCATTGGCAACCAGTGCAATCAATGTGGGTATGTGACGCCTTGGGTGCATGAGATCAATGGTTCTTGTTCAACGTGAGACCGTTTGCCGGGATGGTTCGTTCGGGCTTAATGAAGAAAAGTTTTATTCTGAGTACATCGGCACCAAGATGGCGACTTCGTTCAGGTGATAGAGGTCAGTGGGAAAGGTGACCGCGCCTTCCTGGAATATGCCGCTCGGCGATTGCTCCAGGTGCTGGACTGTTCCAATCGGCAATCCACTGGGAAATACTCCGCCGAGGCGGGACGAAATCAGCATTCCCGGATTGTTCTCACTGACTTTGAGGCTGACGGGCACATTGCGGACACGACCTTCGGGGATGGCAAACTGTTCATTATTCTGCCACCCTTGAATGAAGAGGGGCTGGCTATCTCCCTGGAAGGTGGCGACCATACGAAAATTCGGACTTGTGATGAGACGGATAACCGAGGTGCCTTCATAGACCTTTTGCACTTTGCCCACCACCCCTCCGGCGTAGACCACACCTGCACCTTGGGGAATATTGTAGTCTGCTCCCTTGCGGACAATCATTTCGTGCCACCAGGTGCCCATCTGGCGATGAGTCACTCTGGCAATTTCGTAGCGAAATCCGGGTTGTCTCGGCAGGCCAAGGAGTTGCTCCAGACGATGGTTCTCCTGGCGCAGCGTCTCATTTTCCATGATCTTGAGCCGGTAGGCACCATTGAGCCGGGCCAGATCCCGGCCTTTTTGAATGAGTTCCCCGTGGGTGTAGGTGCGGTAGGTCCAGTAGTCCTGAAGGTCCCGCATCCAGGATAGGGCTTCCCAGGAGGGGGCCTGAAATTCGTAAAACGGTTTATGAAGCGTACGCTTTATGCCGATGGGTATGACAATCCAGAGAACCAGGAGACCGAGTAAGGGAAGAAAGGGTTTGAGCTGATCAACGGTTTTCCTGGCCAACTTTGTAGTCCTCCGAAGTGTGTGCGGCGAATGGCGGGATCAGGGGAGGGATACGCAGAAACGTCAGGCGGAGATGTCCTTGAGTAGAAACTTCAGATCACCCAACGCTTTACCCGTACCATTCACAACTGCCGTGAGCGGGTCTTCCGCCACCAGCACCGGCAGACCAGTCTGGTCGCTAATGAATTTATCCAGGCCAGGGATGAGAGCTCCACCTCCAGCCAGTACCATTCCACGGTCCACGAGGTCGGCAGATAGTTCCGGCGGACATCTTTCCAGGGCTTCCCGGACGGTATCGACGATGGCCTGAAGGGTTTCGATCAGAGCTTCCCGTATTTCCAGTGAAGTGATGTTGATGGTTTTAGGGAGTCCGGCGACAGAGTCCCGTCCTTTCACATCCATGGACCTCTCTTCCTTGAGAGGATAAGCAGAACCAATTGTCACCTTGATTTCTTCCGCCATCCTTTCCCCGATCATCAGGTTGTAGGATTTTTTCATGTAGTTGACGATGGATGCATCGAGCTCATCGCCTCCTACGCGGATGCTTTTTGTAAAGACCATCCCTGCCAGGGAGATGATGGCAACTTCCGTGGTGCCGCCTCCAATGTCGATAATCATGTTGGCAATGGGGTCTTCAATGGGTAGTCCCACTCCGATCGCCGCAGCCATGGGCTCTTCAATGAGAATGACATCGCGGGCACCTGCGTTGATGGCAGATTCTTTTACCGCCCGCCGTTCGACCTCGGTAATGCCGGAAGGTACGGCAATAATGACGCGGGGCGGGACGATCTTCAGGTTGCTCTGCATTTTGGAGATAAAATGCCGGAGCATGGCTTCAGTCGTTTCAAAATCAGCGATTACGCCGTCCTTCATGGGTCGGATCGCTTCGATATTGCCAGGAACTCTTCCTAGCATCTCTTTCGCTTCAGTTCCGACTGCACATACTTTTTTTGTCGTTTTGTGGACGGCGACCACACTGGGTTCACGCAGGACGATGCCTTTGTCTTTTGCAAAAACCAGTGTATTGGCTGTGCCCAAGTCTATACCGATGTCGTTAGATAAAAATTTGATCACGGGTCTGTTAAAGGATTTTTAGCGGGTGGGGACGCCTTGATATTAAGTGTTCCAAAGGGTGGTTTATTTTTTTAAACGAAGGGGTTGTCAAAAGATATTTACAGGGGTGCCTGAGACAGGCTTGGTTTTCTTTGTGTTCAAAGAGGTTGCGGATGCCAAAAAGTGAGTGCCTGGTTTTTTAAATTATTGCTCCGATAAATCTGAATTTGTTTAAGAATGGCAGTTGATCCGGAAGTTGGGTCGAGAATAGTATTTATCAGACAATTACGATGCATGTGGATGAAATCATAACGGACTTGGGGATTCTGGCAGTTGTTGGAGTGATCTCTTCAGTGATTTGCCGTATTCTGGGTATCCCTGTCATGATTGCTTATTTGTTGGCGGGGATTTTTGCAGGTCCGTCCATCATGGATTGGGTGGGGGCGGAAAATGTCCACAAAATGGCGGAGTTGGGGGTGGTGTTCCTGATGTTTCATTTGGGGATGGAGTTCGACCTGAGTCGCTTGAAGAAATTGTTGGTGCCTTCTCTCTTGGCCGTGGGCTTGCAAACAGCCGGGATGTTGTTTCTTGGTTTTCAAATTGCACCTTTGCTGGGTTGGAGCGGGCTGAATGGCTTTTACCTTGGGGCGATGCTTTCGATCAGTTCATCCATGGTTTCGGTTCGGGTCTTGCGAAGTTCCGGTGAGTTGAAGGTCCCGAAGGGGCAACTGGTGGTGAGTATTTTGATTCTGGAAGACATCCTTGCGGTTTTGCTGCTGGTGTTGTTGTCCGGGGTTGGGCTTCAGGGGACGTTGTCTTGGGCCAGTCTAGGCTCAGCGGTGGGCATGGTGGCAGTCTTTGTCGCGGTGTTCTTTGTCATCGGTAGGGCCGTGGTTCCACGGATTGGGAATTGGATCGCCAGAGTGGGGGATTCGGATCAATTGGCTTTGTTTGGGGCCGCATTGGCTGTGGGGATGGGGTTGCTGGCGGGGAGTCTGGGCTTGTCTCTGGCATTGGGCGCATTTCTTGCCGGGACGATGCTATCACAAACGCGTTTGTTGGAGGTGGTGGACGAAAAGATGGAATCCGTGCGAAATCTGACTGGTGCGGTTTTCTTCATGTCGATTGGGATGATGATCAATCCAAGGGGCATCCTGGAAATGTGGGAATGGGTCCTTGGAATCGCTTTGGCGGTCATCCTATTAAAGATTTATACCATTTGGCTTGGGCTTTTCTTAGCTGGAGAAAAAGGGAAGCGTTGCTTCACCGCGGCCTGCACAAAGTCACAGATTGGAGAGTTCAGCTTTATCATTGCGGCCTTGGGGCTGAAGTTGGGCGTTACCGATCCGGCTTTTTTGAATCTGGCCATTGGGGTGGCTCTGATCACGATTATCTTAACTCCCGTAATGCATACCAAGGCGGAGAGCATGTATGGAGTTCTACTCAAATCCTTTCCCAGGCAAATCATCAGTTTTGGTAAAATTTATCAGGAATTGCTGGAGGCCATGGAAAGTCGGCTTAAGCGGGCGGCAGTATTGGAAGCTGCCCGCCCCTATTTTCAAAAAACCTGTTTCTACTTTCTTTTTCTGAATGGCATCTACGTAATCGGTTATTTGCTGTTGGATATCGCAGTAGGAGAGGAGAATTTAGTCGGGATGGGGTTACCGCCCATGATCCTCTGGACTGTCGCCGGGATTATCTCTCTGCCTGTTTTGATTGCGGCCATCTTTAACGCCAATCGCTTGATGAATGTGATTGCGGAACATGTTCTTGGCTCAACAGCCCAGGAGTCCTTTGGGCGAGGGAAGTTGTCCTTGTTGTTCGAGGCTTTGACGACCTGCCTTTTTGTTTCTCTGGCTGGCGGGGTCTTTTTCTCCTTTGCCTCTCCTTATTTGCCCAAAGGGGCCGGGCTTGTCGGCTATTGCACGATTTTGGTCGTAGCCGGGGTTCTGTTCTGGGGGAGATTGCTTCGGGTCAACCTGCAATTGGAAAAGTTGTTTCTTACCGAACTGAGCAAGCAAATGGAGAAGGAGGACGAAGTCCAGCGACAGACCATTTTCAAGCAGATTGCCCAACAATCGCCCTGGGAAGTGGAAGTCACTTCTTTTGATGTTTTAAAAGGCTATCATTGTGCCGGGATGAAAATACTTGAGTTGAACCTGCGGCGTTTGACGGGTTCTTCCATCTTGGGAATTGCCCGTGGAGGGATCGTTTCCTACGACCCTTCTCCGGAAATGGTCCTGTTTCCGGGTGACCATTTGTATCTTTTTGGCACAAAAGGGCAGAACCAACATGCGTGCCAATTGCTTCAGGCGACAGAGCCCGCCATTCCCGTTTCCGATGAAACCGTTCCTTCTGAATACAAGATGGAAACCATTTACCTCGGACACGACTCAGAGTTTGTTGACTCCACATTGGCAGAACTGAATCTAAGAAGAAAGTATGGCATCAATGTGTTAGCTCTCCAGAGAGGCGACACTCGTTTTGCCCCTCCAGACGGGGAGGAAATGCTCAAAGAAGGCGATGTTCTCTACGTTTTTGGTCGCAATGAAGTCATAGAGGAATTGCAGACTGTTAAGCAGTTGGCCGAAGAGGGTTAACATTTCGGTTGCCATGCTTGTGTGGATGGGCATTTTACCCCGCCCATGTTATCTCAACCCCAGACGTTTCGGCCCTATGACGGGTCGGCAGCCTGGCATCCATTCACTCAGATGCAGGAATTTCTGGAAACTCCCCCCATTGTGATCAAAAGGGGAGAAGGTTGCTGGTTGGAAGATCAGGGGGGGAAACGATACCTGGATGGGACGGCTTCCATCTGGACCAATACTCTGGGGCATGCTCATCCTGAACTCGATCATGCTCTGCGTGAGCAACTCGATGCGATCGCCCATTCCACTTACCTTGGCGTAACACATGAAGCTGGGGCTCGTCTGGAGCAAACTTTGGCCCGGATCTCGCCAGCCAACTTAACCAGGGTCTTCTTTAGCGACAATGGGTCCACGGCAGTTGAAGTCGCTCTCAAGCTTTCCTTTCAATACTGGCAACTTGTGGGCCAGCCGCAGCGGACCAGGGTTTTGGCAATGGAAGAGGCTTACCATGGAGACACCTTTGGCACGATGTCTGTCGGGGGCAGCCACCTGTTTCACGAGCGTTTTCATCATTGGTTCTTTCCGGTAGACCGGTTTCCCAGGCCCGCTGAAGATGGCTTGGATATGGATTCAGTTCTGGAGCATCTTCGGGCAACTCTGGATCGTACTGCTGGCCAGACCGCGGCACTGTTGCTGGAGCCATGGATTCAGGGCGCCGCCGGGATGGCACTCCAGCCCAAGGCTTTTGTGCAGGAGATCGAGAAGATTTGTCGTAAATACAACATTCATTTGATCCTGGATGAAGTCTTCACGGGTTTTGGCCGTGCCGGACCTATGCTGGTTTGTCAGGACATGAATGTGGAGCCCGACTTCCTGTGCCTCGCAAAAGGGATGACCGCCGGCTACATTCCCATGGCCGCAACCCTCGCCTCAGAAGAGATCTTTGACGCTTTTCTCGGAGAGTATTTGGAGTATAAACATTTTTTCCACGGGCATACCTTTGCCGGGAACCCTTTGGCCGCAGCCGTGGCCCATCGAAACATTCAG
This sequence comes from uncultured Opitutales bacterium, assembly GCA_964432425.1. Classification (GTDB taxonomy): domain Bacteria; phylum Verrucomicrobiota; class Verrucomicrobiia; order Opitutales; family JABJCN01; genus JAYPDO01. Next base: position 35,103 of record CAYSOI010000004.1, read on the forward strand.
ATCCTGGAATCTTTGATCCCTTCAGAAGATCACCAAAAACGTCTTCAGTATTTTGGTGATAAAATCGAAAACACCTTTTCGGAGCATCCTGGCGTTTCCGCAATTCGCCAACGCGGTTTCACCTGTGCTCTTGATCTCAATACAGAAGCATCCAGAGCCGGACATCAGGTTGCCCTCCATGCTCGAAACCATGGCCTCCTTCTTCGTCCCATTGCCAACACGCTCCTTTTGGTGCCCCCACTGATCATTTCTACTGAAGAAATTGATTACCTGTGTGAGAACACTGCCAACGCCATTTCCCAAACCCTTTCCAATTCAACATTATGAAAAAAAACTACACCCGAGAGGAAATCCAACAAATCTATGAACTGCCGTTTACGACGCTGATCTTCAAGGCGCAGCAAGTTCATCAAGCCAATCAGGACCCAGCCGGAGTACAGCTTTGTACTCTCAAATCCATCAAAACCGGACGTTGCCCGGAGGATTGCTCCTATTGCCCACAGTCTGCACACCACAACACGGATCTGGAGCCTGAACAGCTTCTGGATAAGGCAACCATCATGCGGGACGCTCTGGCTGCCAAGGCAAGTGGAGCCAGCCGCTTTTGCATGGGGGCTGCCTGGAGATGTGTTCCTAAAGGTAAACCCTTTGAAGACGTACTGGAAACCATCTCGGAGGTTCGGAAAATGAACATGGAAGTGTGCTGTACACTGGGCATGCTGACCGAAGAGCAGGCTCATGAGCTGAAGGATGCCGGCTGCTCAGTGTATAATCATAATTTGGACACATCCCGTGAGTTTTACCCGGAGATCATTTCCACTCGTACTTATGAGGATCGCCTTGATACCCTTTCCAATGTCCGCAAAGCTGGCATCGAAGTCTGTTCCGGAGGCATTCTTGGATTGGGAGAAGAGCAAAGTGACCGTGTCGGTCTCCTTTGGGAACTCGCCAATCTGGACCCCCAACCCGACTCTGTGCCGATTAATGCATTGGTCGCCGTAGAGGGAACCCCTCTGGAAGAACAGAAGCCCATTGATCATATTGAATTTGTCCGTGCCATTGCGACCGCTCGTATCATCATGCCCAAAGCGATGGTGCGGCTTTCTGCGGGGCGTACGGAAATGTCGGAAGAAGCTCAGGCCCTCTGTTTCCTTGCCGGAGCCAACAGCATCTTCCTTGGAGACAAATTGCTGACCACTCCCAATCCGGAGTCCAGTGATGATATGAAGCTTTTGAAGAAACTGGGGTTACACGCTTTGGATCCAGAGGATGCCCGGAGAATCCATCGGGGAGAAGCTGAGTCTGAGCCAGAACAGGCTGAAGCCATTGCCTAAGTCATCGCCCCATCCCTTCAAAGTCCTGGTTACTGCCAACGACACTGGAGTTGGCAAAACCTGGGTCTGTGCCCAGTTGGTTAAAGATTTCCGTACTTCAGGCTACAGTGTTCGGTACACCAAGCCTGTGGAAACCGGTTGTGAAGATGGGCAGCCTGAAGATGCGGCTTTTGTAGAGAGTCAAAATCCTGGAGTGAATTGCACGACAGGACTACGATTCAGGCAACCGCTAGCCCCTTTGGCTGCCGCGGCGGAGGATGGCCGGTCGATAGGTTTGGAAGATGTCGTGTCGGTCATGGAGTCTGATGACACTGCTCAGGTACATGTCATCGAAGGAGCTGGCGGCATCTCCGTTCCATTGGATGAGGATGGTTCGGATTGGCGGACCTTTGCCCAGGAGGCGGAAGTGGATGCCGTGGTGGTCGTTGTTGAAGATCGTCTGGGAGCCATTAACCAGACCCGCCTGGTCATGCATTATCTGGAAAGCTTGGAATGCCCCGTGTTTGTCTGGCTCAACAGGATTAATCCAGATGCAGACCACCAAAACCAGGAAGCATTAGAGCAACTGGAGATTCCCTTGATCACAAAAGCAGAAGAAATTCTCAAGTCTCCCAACTCTGCCCGCCCCAGATTGCGATCAACAGATTCCCTGGAAGATCGAAAAAACAAGGGCCTGCTACGAGAGCTGAAAGTTCAGGATGCCAACTCGATCAACCTTGCCAGCAATGATTACCTTGGCTTGGCTCAACATCTGGATCTGATTCGAGTTGCTCAGCTTGCCGCAGAAACTTACGGAACCTCCTCTTCCGCCTCGCCCCTCATCACTGGATATCTGCCTATACATCAGGATTTGGAACGGCGGGTTTGTAAATGGCATGGCTTTGCACATGGGTTGATCTGGAATTCTGGATTTCAAGCCAACCGCAGTCTGCTCAGCCTTCTGCCTGGAAAGGATGATATTCTTCTGGCTGATCGTTTGATCCACCGCAGCCTGGTTGCCGGATGTTTGCAAACTGGAGCGACCTTTCAGAGGTATCGCCATCTTGATTTGGATCATTTGGAGACGTTGTTGAAGAAGGCTTCTCAAGATTTGCCCAAGGGTGCCAGGATTTGGGTGATTACAGAGAGTCTCTTCAGTATGGATGGAGATTTTCCCGATTTTGAAAAGCTCTCCGAACTCAAAGACCGTTATCACTTTCTGGCTGTTGTGGATGAAGCTCATGCTCTTGGCTGGTACGGTGAAAAGGGGAGTGGGCTTTTGGAACATGAAGGGTTCCAGGATTTTGCGGACATCTTGGTCGGAACCTTTGGGAAAGCTCTGGCTTCACAAGGTGCCTATACACTTTTTCGAAATCCGGAGCATCGGGAGACTCTCGTCAACTTCTCCGAGGACTTTATTTACTCTACCTACTTGTCTCCCATTTCAGCTGCAGTCGCTCTGAAAGCGGTTGATTTGGCAGAAGGTATGGCAGGAGAGCGTCCACTCTGGCAACAAGCTTCTGAAGCATTCAGGCGACAACTTCAGACGGTCTTTCCCAAAGTCCCGAATGGCACATCTCCCATTCTTCCTTTGCAACCGGAAACCCCGGAAGAAGCGAAAGCCTTCCATCATAAGCTTCTCTCTGAAAACATTCAGACCGCATTTATCCGTCCACCCACTGTCCCTCCAGGCTCAACCAGATTACGTATTTCTCTCAATGCCAGTCTGGATTTGCCTGCACTGGCTACCAACATCCTCAATGTCGCCAAACCTGACATTTCTGTTCCTTCTGAGGCGACGACATGGTTAGGGGGCTGGGGAATTCCTCCGAAGTGGGCATTGGACGCCTTGGCCCAGTATGGTCATGGTCCACACCATTGGCTTCCTCCAACGGCTTCCAATGTACAATCAGGCTCCTTTGATACGGCCTATTCTCTTGGAGCGTCCTTGTTGCTCCGACATGGATTGGCTTCTGGCACCGAGCTCCTGGCTCCCTTTTTTGATTTTAAGAAAGAATCCAGCCAGGGGGGAAAGATCGCAAGGGCTCAGCTTTTGTATATTCGTAAATGGTTGAGTCGAGATCCTCTTGCTGCCCTGAATGACTTCTACCAGAAGGCTGACCTCCCGATTCAAGTTTCCGAATTACCTTATCCCATTGAAGATCTACTCTGGGGAATCGAGCAACTCCTGGAAGATGTGGATTTGCCAACTGTCCCCGTGCCTGCGACTGCCATCTGGGGAGAGAAGGATGCATTGCTGGAACCATCGCAAATCCAGCAGCACTTCTCTCATTCAACCATTCTTCCATCCGCAACCCACAACCTGCATGAACTTTTGCCGTAAGCACAGTAGTTATCAAGGTGCCGCAAAAATTCAGGTTGAAGTGGCTTCCTGGACAGCTGAATCTTTGGAACTCATTCCGGATTTACCCGGTCCTGTTCTGGAGCTGGGAGCCGGAACAGGTTTCTTTACACAGTATTTGGCGCAGAAGTTTCCCGAGGTTGCTGCCTCAGATTTATCGAACGCCATGATTGAGGAAGCCAAACAAGAAGTGCCATCCGTCTCATGGCAAGTTCTCGATGCGTGGAATTTACCCGATAGCCCAAAGTGGAGTGGACTCTTTTCCACAAGCCTTCTCCAATGGTGTTCGGATCCTGAGCAAACTTTTCCTCACTGGCATCATCTCCTTCTACCCGAAGGCTGGATGCTACATTCCTGCTTCACAGAAGGAACTCTGCAGGAACTACAACATATTGCCCCGGAATGTCTGGCAGTATCCTTTCGTTCTTCGGAGCAATGGGTACTGCATTTTGAGAAATCGGGATTTGAAGTCCTGCAAATGGAAACCCGTGAAGACCTCTTCCACTATCCCAATGCCCTGGCCTTCTTCCGCAATCTGCACGATCTCGGTGCCACCACCCCGAACAAAATTTCTCATTCCAAGCTACGGAGTATTCTGCACCAATACGATACCGCTTACTCCTCCAGCGATGGCGTCCCGGCCCACTGGAACTCAACCAAATTTCTCTGCCGTAAAAGGCTGGAAAGTTAGTTATCCTATGGACCGTGGAGCCTGTAATGGAATGGTCTCTACCTGATTGCTGCTTGTTCGTTTTCGATAAACTAAGTTCCACCCATCCTCCAAAAGTTTGTGCTCTTCTTTCACAATATCTTCTGCAATTTGGTTTAAATCATAACCAAATTTTTTTGCATGCTTTTCACGGACTGCACGAACTTCGTCTACTGGACTCTTAGCATTCATTCTTCTATTCCCATTAACTCTTGAGGAGTGCAAATCTTTGAACAGTGGTAACCCTCTGCTAAACAAACACCTTCAATTTTTGGAACTATAATTGCATTGGCAATGTGCTTGCAGTTCCAAGTTAAAAGGTAGTCGATTTCATTCACCGTCGCAAGTGCGATATGCAATGCATCCTCTGTTGCTTTATCAGGAAGATTGGCCCCCATTTTTATTTTCTCTGCCAGTACGATTGCTTCCTGATCAACAGCCAGGACATCAAGCCCCCTAATACTTTCCATCCTTCTAGCGGCATCCTTTTCGGCACCTGCACTTATCTCGCGTATCACACTTTGAGAAACAAACAGTTCATATTTGCATCTTTTCAATTCCCACCATTCACGAGTCAGTTCTTGCAAGGCTGTGATGATCAAATCCCTACTTGTACGACCATTTAAAAAGCTAATCACACTCGACTCGATGTATACTGAATCCTTCATGAATCTCCTCTCATTTATCAACTACCCAAGTTGAAGGAGAAATCCTGGAACCTTTTTAATCAAGGTTTGGCTGGAGGCTCCTCTTCTTTTTTCATTCGCTCTTCTACCTTCTTCACCGCATTCAGGACAATGCCTTCGGTGAGAACTTCCGGTAGCTCAATGG
>CAYSOI010000005.1:0-36113 GCA_964432425.1 uncultured Opitutales bacterium
GGAGCACAGCATTGTTCTGGTACGCGGTGGTCGTGTAAAAGACCTTCCCGGTGTGCGTTACCACATCGTTCGCGGTACTCTGGACTGTAGTGGAGTCGAAAAACGTCGTCGTAGTCGCTCCAAGTACGGAGTAAAACGCCCCAAGAAATAAACGCAATTTTCACACCCCTGTAAAAGTTCAAGCCCCCCCCGAACCTAAAATAATATACAATGTCCCGCAGAAGAAGAGCCGTCAAACGTGAGCCGCAGGAAGATCCTCGTTATGGGAACACTCTTGTGACCATGCTCGTTAACATGGTGATGCGCCAGGGTAAAAAGTCTACGGCCCGACGTATTGTTTACGGCGCATTTGAACGCGTCAGCGAACAAGTCGGAAAAGGAGATTCCTCCGAATTATTACTGGGGGCATTGGAAAACACCCGCCCAAAACTGGAAGTGAAAGGACGCCGTGTCGGTGGTGCTACCTATCAGGTTCCCGTTGAACTTTCTTATGAACGCCAACAGTCTCTTGCATTTCGCTGGATTGTCGCTGCAGCCCGTGCCCGTAAAGGCATGCCCATGGAAGAGGCCCTCGCTGCAGAGCTTGTAGACGCCTACAATAATACAGGAACTGTTGTTAAAAAGAAGGAAGACACGCATAAAATGGCCCAGTCCAATCGTGCCTTCGCTCACTTACGCTGGTGATTCCAATAGGTTTCCCGCAGTAACTTCTTTTTTCATATTTATCTAATCAAAGACGGAGCTAATCGCCATGTCTGATACACAATTATCTTCAGCTAACTCACCGGACCGGAAATATTCCCTCGAGCATACCCGTAATATCGGTATTGCTGCACACATTGATGCTGGTAAGACAACCACTACTGAGCGGATTATTTTCTACGCAGGTGTCGTTCATAAAATTGGCGAAGTCCACGAAGGAACTGCGGTTACCGACTGGATGGAACAAGAACGTGAGCGCGGTATTACCATTACATCTGCAGCCATTTCCTGCCAATGGACTAATCCAATTGGACCTTTCGCAGGTATAGAGCATCAGGTAAACATCATCGATACTCCAGGGCACGTTGACTTCACCGCTGAGGTGGAGCGTTCTCTTCGCGTTCTTGATGGAGCCGTTGCAGTTTTTACATCTGTTGAAGGTGTGCAGCCCCAGTCGGAAACGGTCTGGCGTCAGATGGATAAGTACAATGTACCCCGCCTTGCCTTCGTTAATAAAATGGACCGTACCGGAGCTGACTTTCTTGAAGCAGTTCAGTCCATGCGAACCAAGCTCGGTGCCAATGCACACGCAATTTATCTCCCCATTGGTGCGGAAGATAACTTCAAGGGTATCATCAACCTCGTCGAGCAAAAGGCCATTATTTATGATGACGAGTCAATGGGAGCCAAGTTTGAAGTCACAGATATCCCTGAGGACTATAAAGAACAAGCACAGGAATATCGCGAAAAGCTTATTGAAGCAGTTGCAGACTTTGATGATGAGTTGGCAATGCTCTTCCTTGAGGGGGAAGAGATTCCTGATGATCAGTTTAAGAGCGCCATTCGTGCCGCTACACTTTCCCTCAAGTTTACTGGCGTGATGCCAGGCTCCGCATTCAAGAATAAGGGTGTTCAGCCTCTTCTTGATGCTGTTATTGACTACCTCCCAAGCCCATTGGACCTTCCCCCTATGAAGGCCTTTGATGACGAAGAGAACGAGACCACCGTTGAGCCAGATGACAGTGCACAAGTTGCCGGACTCTGCTTCAAACTTATGACCGACCCCTATGTTGGAAAATTGGTATTTTATCGTGTTTACCAAGGTGCTCTGAAAAAGGGAGCTGCACTTTACAACCCACGTACTCGTAAAACAGAACGTGTTAGCCGTCTCATGATCATGAAAGCGGACAGCCGTGAGGATATTGATGTTGCTTACTCCGGTGACATCTGTGCCATCATCGGTGCGAAGCAAATCGTTACGGGTGACACTCTCTGTGACAAGGATTTGGAAATCACCTTGGAGCCACCATCCTTCCCGGAACCAGTTATCTCCATGTCCATCGAGCCAAAGACAAAGGCTGACCAGGAGAAAATGTCCATCGGTCTCCAACGCCTCGCTGAAGAAGACCCAACTTTTCGTCTCTCGTCCAATGAGGAAACTGGCCAGACTATTATTGCAGGTATGGGAGAGCTTCACCTCGAAATCATTCGCGATCGTCTGTTCCGTGAATTCAAAGTAGAAGCAGAAGCAGGCCGTCCACAAATTGCTTATCGTGAAACCATCCGTGCCGCTTCTGAAGGAGAGGGCAAGTTTATTCGCCAATCCGGTGGACGTGGACAATATGGCCATGCCCTCATTCGTTTGGAACCCAACGAAACCGGCAAGGGCATCGAACTCGAAGATAAAATCGTCGGTGGTGCCATCCCTCGTGAATACATCAAACCGACTTTTGACGGTATCAACGAAGCTGCACTTAATGGAGTCGTTGCCGGATATCCAGTAATCGATTTTAAAGTAGAGCTCTACGATGGCTCCTTCCACGATGTGGACTCTTCTGAAATGGCTTTCAAGATGGCAGGTATTTTTGCTTTCAAAGATGCCATGCAAAAAGCGCAACCAGCACTGCTTGAGCCAATCATGAAAGTAGAAGTTGCCACACCTGAGGAGTATCAAGGGGACCTGATGGGCGACCTTAATCGCCGCCGTGGCCAAATTCAAGGCATGGAAACAAAAGGAACCGTCTGTAACATTAGTGCCTTCGTCCCTCTGGAAACCATGTTTGGTTATTCCACGGACATGCGTTCTCTCAGTAAAGGACGTGCTAACTACTCGATGGAACCATCTCACTTTGAACAAGTCCCGGCGAGCCTCGTCGAGAACATTGTTAAAACCTCTTCGCGCTCTGTCGCCCGATCATAACCCCATTACAAAGAACCACTGCTATGGCCAATCAACGCATACGTATCAAGCTTAAAGGCTTTGACTACCGATCCGTCGACCAGTCCTCCAAGGACATCGTGGAAACGGCCAAAAGATCCGGTTCTCGGGTCTCAGGTCCCGTGCCCATCCCAACACGGATCGAAAAGTTCAGCATTAACCGCTCTGTACACGTGGACAAGAAGTCCATGGATCAATTTGAAGTACGGACTCACAAACGACTCATCGACATAATTGAGCCAACCGCCCACACCGTGGACGAACTGAAAATGCTCAATCTTCCTGCCGGTGTGGATATCGACATCAGCATCTAATTTAACCCTCTTTCCACAATATTCGCCATGTCCTTCGAGATCTTAGGTAAAAAAGTCGGCATGACCCAAGTTTACGACGAAGAAAACAACGTTCATGTTGTTACAGTCGTTGAAGTTGGTCCTTGCCCGGTTGTACAAGTAAAAACTCAGGAAACTGACGGCTACGATGCTGTGCAGATCGGCTTTGGCGAACAAAAGGAGCACCGTGTACCCAAGCCAGTGCTTGGACATCTCCAGAAAGCCGGAGTTGGACCTGTTGCCCAACTACAGGAATTTCGGACTAATGACCCCTCTGAATACGAGCCCGGTCAAACTCTTACGGTCGAAAAATTTGAAGGCATTGCCAAGGTCGATGTTATTGCGACTACCAAGGGTAAAGGCTTCCAAGGTGTCATGAAACGTCACGGTTACTCTGGTGGTCCTGCTTCTCATGGTTCCATGTTTCATCGTCGTGGCGGATCCTATGGTATGTGTCAGTGGCCAGGTCGTGTGATCAAAAACACCAAGATGCCGGGGCACATGGGAGACAAACAACGTACCACACAAAACCTCAAAGTTTTCCGCATCGACAAAGATCGCAACATACTCCTGGTCGAAGGTAGTTTCCCCGGCCCGAAAGGTGGAGTTGTGACGATTCGTCCTGCAATCAAGGTCAAGAAACCCAAATCCTGAACCTCGTCATGAAATTCAAACTTTACAACAATACCGGCAGTAGCAGTCAGGAAAAAGAAATCTCCGATTTTCCTACTTTCGAAGGAGATCGTGGAGTAAACGCCCTACGCCAAGTGATTTTGGCTCATCAGGCAAACGCTCGTCAGGGGAATGCCTCCACCAAGACTCGTGCGGAAGTCAGCGGTACTGGAAAGAAAGCTTTTCGCCAGAAAGGTACAGGTATGGCCCGTCGTGGTAATCGCCGTACCCCCATCATGAAAGGTGGTGGCGTAGCCTTTGGACCCAAACCACGTGACTACAGCCAGAAGCTGAACAAGAAGCAGCGTCAACTTGCTTTAGGCCGAGCATTGTACGAGCAAGCCAATTCGGGAACCTTAAACCTGATTGAAGAGTGGATTGTTGCTGAACCTAAAACCCGTATTGTCAGCGGCATTCTAAAGAACATCGCACCCGAAGGTAAAGTTCTGATCCTTGGAGAAGACTTTTCCAAGGACGCACTCCTTGCATGTCGTAACATTCCCCGGTTGAGTGTTACCAGTGCGAAAGATGTTAATGCACTTGATCTGGTCCACCATGACCACGTCATCATTAGTGAGAAAGGCATGGACCAAGTACTGGAACGTGCTAAAGCCTAAGCTATCAGGAGACTACAAACAATGACCCCTCGCGACATCATTCTAAAATATTCGTTGACTGAAAAGGCCAGCTCACAAGCTATTCAGAACAAGTATACCTTTGTGGTTTCCCCAAAGGCAAATCGTACTCAAGTAAAAGATGCGATCGAGCAACACTTCAGCAATGTAGAGGTTGCCAAAGTCAACATCATCAATCGTAAAGGTAAGCCCAAGTCCAGCCGCATGCGTGGTATGCGTACTGGTGGACGTACCACCTCCACAAAACGTGCCATCGTCACTCTCTCTAAGGGAAGTATCGATCTCGTCTGATTTCTCTCATCCATAGGAAGATAACCCTCGAATTTTAAGACAAATGCCAGTTACCCAGTCCAGACCGATTACACCGGGACAACGGTTTCTTCAGCGTAACCGTACAGGTTTGACTGTAAACGAACCAGTCAAGTCCCTGACCCAGTACAAACACAACAAAAAGGGCCGTAACTGCTACGGACGTATCACCTCTCGTCGTCGGGGTGGGGGACACAAGCGCCTCTATCGTCAGATCGATTTCAAGCGGAACAAGATTGGTATTCCTGCCAAGGTCGAGGGGATTGAATACGATCCTAACCGTACCGCACACATTGCCCTTCTTACCTACGAAGATAAAGAGCAGCGCTACATCTTGGCCCCCAAAGGTCTGGAAGTCGGTGCTACCATCATCAGTTCAGATGAGGTCGTCAGTTTTGATGTGGGGAATGCCCTTCCCATCAAATTGATCCCTCCCGGTAGTGTCGTTCATGCTGTTGAACTTCAACCTGGTCGTGGTGCACAGATTGGCCGTTCTGCTGGAGCCGCACTTCGCCTCGTTAATGTAGAAGGCAAGTATGCTACTCTCAAATTGCCCAGCGGCGAAATTCGCCTGATCAATGCGAATTGCCGAGCCACCATCGGCACTGTCGGAAATACATCCCACGAAAAGCAAGTAATGGGGAAAGCAGGCCGTAATCGCTGGAAGGGCCGTCGTCCCCGTGTACGCGGTGTGGCAATGAACCCTGACGATCACCCAATGGGTGGTGGTGAAGGACGCACATCAGGTGGTGGTCATCCCATGTCTCCATGGGGGCAACTCTCCAAAGGCTTTCCTACACGTCGTAAATCCAAATCAACCAATAACATGATTCTGATCCGTCGCAACGGACGCAGAATGAAACGATAAAGAATTCCCATGGCAAGATCCTCAAGAAAAGGTTTCTTCGTTGACCCAGGCCTCTGGAAAAAAGTTCAGGAGGCACAGGCTACCGGCAATCGCAAACCCATCAAAACCTGGTCACGTCGTTCGACAATCACACCAGATTTTGTCGGTCTCAATTTCAATGTCCATAACGGTAAGTCATTTTTACCCGTTTATATCACTGAAAACATGGTTGGCCACAAATTGGGTGAATTCTCCCCAACCCGTAGTTTCCGTGAGCACAGTCCTCATACACAAAAGTAATCGCCACTAACCATTTGATATTGTCATGGAAGTCAAAGCCTACACGAAGTACAACCGCATGTCGCCCAAGAAGGTGCGTCAAGTGGCACGTGAGATTCAGGGGATGGAAGCCAGTCAGGCTCTCAACACATTGCAAGTGATTCCTCGCAAATCCGCACGATTGATCAGTAAAACACTCAAGTCTGCCATGGCGAATGCGGAAAACAATTTCGACCTCAACCCGGATGATCTTGTTGTCAGCGAGGCCATTGTAGAAGAAGGGCCTGCCTTTCGTCGATTCCAACCATGTGCCCGTGGTTCTGCACATCCATATAAAAAACGCACCTGCCACATCCGCATCACACTCAGCGAATAACCTCCTCTCACTTTAACAAAGAAATTAAGAATTATGGGCCAGAAAGTAAACCCCAAGGGATTCAGACTCGCAGTCAATCATGACTGGGATTCCCGCTGGTATGCAAACAAGCAGCAATTTCCCACATTCCTCAAGGAAGACTACAGCATACGGGAATTTCTTGCAAAACGGCTGCTGACTGCCTCCGTGCCTCGCATCTTTATCGAGCGTTCCTCGAACCGTGTTCGTGTCCGTGTACACACTGCCCGTCCCGGTGTCGTTATCGGTCGTAAGGGTCAGGAATTGGATAAACTTCGTGCAGATCTAGTAAAACACGTAGGGCAAGATGTCATTCTGGACATTCATGAAGTGAAAAAGCCAGATCTCGAAGCCAAGCTTGTTGCAGAAAGTGTCGCACTCCAATTGGAGCGCCGGATTGCTTTCCGTCGTGCGATGAAAAAGGCTGTACAAACCACGATGTCCCTTGGTGCACAAGGCATTAAAATACAGTGCAGTGGGCGCCTTGGTGGTATGGACATTGCCCGTACTGAATCCCAACGTGCTGGACGTGTACCTCTGCAAACCCTTCGTGAAAACATCGATTACGGCTTCACGGAAGCCAGTACGACCTATGGTCTCATCGGCGTCAAGTGCTGGATCTGTCAACCCGAAGAAGAGTAATCCCACAAACTATCACTCCTTCAACATACTTGAATCATGGCTTTCCTACCATCTAGAACAAAATACCGCAAAGTCCACAAAGGACGTATCCGTGGTAATGCAAAACGTGGTGACTATCTTGCTTTCGGAGATTACGGCATCCAGTCACTTTCAAGAGGTCGTATGACTTCAAACCAGATTGAAGCTTCCCGTGTTACCGTAACCCGTTATCTGAAACGTAAAGGTAAATTATGGATTCGGGTTTTCCCGCAGAAGCCAGTCACGAAGAAACCTGCTGAAACCCGGATGGGTAAAGGTAAAGGTGGGGTGGACCACTGGGTTGCGGTAATCCGTCCAGGTATGGTTCTGTTTGAACTTGCTGGTTGTTCACCAACCATCGCTCGTGAGGCCTTACGACGTGCAGACGCAAAACTCCCTTTCCGTTGCCGTCTCATAACCCGCGATTAATCACTAATATCGTAGCCCATTTCCAAAGATGAAAACAAAAGATCTCAGAGAAAAATCTGTTGATGAGCTCGAAGACCAACTTCGCGATCTCTCACAGGAATTGGTAGATTTACGTATCCGTAAGGAGACTGGACAGCTTGAAAAGCCACACATGCTCAAGACTCTTCGTAAAACCATTGCCACCATTCAAACTCTCCTCGCTGAGAAGCATCAGGAATCTATCAAGGATCAATACGGAGATGCGGCTAAAGACAAAACCCTCAGTACGATTGCCAAAGAACAAGGCTTAAGTTATCGTCAGGCGCTTCGCAATCTGGCCAAAGCTTCCTGAATAAAATTTTGAGAATTAATCCATGAGCGAAACAACAACACGTAACCGCCGCAAACTGCTGATTGGCGAAGTCATCAGCATTACAGGCAATAAGTCTCTCAAAGTCGCTGCTTTCTATAAAATCCAGCACCCTCTTTACAAAAAGGAAATTAAGCAGAAAACCATTTTCCATGTGCATGATGAAGATAGCACTTGTAACGTTGGTGACCGGGTTGAAATCATGGAAACCCGCCCAATCAGCAAAAATAAACGTTGGCGTGTAGTTCGCGTCGTCGAAAAAGCCCGAGAGTCCAATATTTAAGCACGACCCTCACTATTTGTAATCCACCGAATTTCATTTTCTACAACCTCGACATTCATAAGCCATGATTCAGTTAAGAAGCAGAGTGAGCGTAGCGGACAACACCGGAGCCAAATCCGCGATGATGATCCGTCGTATTGGTCAAAGCAAAAAGTCCGCTTCTATTGGCGATCTCATCGTTTGCCATATTAAAGAAGCCACCACGGATTCTGCAGTTAAAAAGGGATCTGTGGTTCATGCGGTTGTAGTGCGTACACGTTCGCCAATTCGCCGACGTGATGGAAGTCGTATTCGTTTTGACCAGAACGCAGTCGTTATCGTGAACAACGAAGGTGCTCCCCGGGGCACCCGTATCTTCGGACCTGTTGCTCGTGAACTGCGTCAAAAATACCTCAAGATCGTATCTCTTGCACCGGAGGTTTTGTAAAGATGGCCCAGAAAATTAAAAAAGGAGACAAAGTTACTGTCATTAGCGGAGCGGAAAAAGGAAGCTCCGGTACCGTACTTGAAGTACAGGGCAAGCGTAACCGCGTCATTATCGAAGAAGTCAACATGCGGAAGAAGCATGAGCGTAAGACACAGGACAATCCGGAAGGAGCCATTGTTGAACGCGAAATGCCACTTCATATTTCCAACGTCATGCTTCAAAGCCGCTGGGATGAGCGTCAGGAGCGCAGAAACAAATCAGCCTCTGCATAACCCTGTATTGGATTGATTGGAGAAGACAGCCATGAGCGAACCACAATTAAAGAAACAATATAAAGAGCAAGTCCGTCCGGAAATCGTAAAACTCCGTGAATTCAGCAACGAGCTCCAGGCAGCACGACTTGAGAAAATCGTCATCAATTCTGGAGTCGGTGCCACCTCGGATAAAAACCGAATTAAGGATGTCGCTGATGATATCGCAAAAATTTCGGGTCAATGTCCGGTCATCACAAAAGCTCGGGTGAGTATTTCAAATTTTAAACTTCGTGAGGGGATGCCCATTGGAGTCAAAGTGACATTGCGTGGCAATTCCATGTGGGAGTTTCTACTTCGCCTTCTTGCGACCGCTTTGCCTAACATTCGTGACTTTCAGGGAGTCCCCAAGAAGTTGGACGGTAAAGGCAATTATACACTGGGAATTTCTGACCACACCATCTTTCCTGAAATTAAAATGGAAGGTGTAAAGCAGACAACTGGAATGGACATCTGTTTTGTCACCACAGCTCCAGATGACGACCAAGGGCAGGAGCTTCTCTCTCTTCTTGGAATGCCCTTCCGCAAGTAATCAATTTAAGAAAGCATAAGAAATGGCAAAGAAATCTTCCATCGCCCGAAACAACAAACGCAAGCGCCTCATCGACCGCTACGCCAAGAAACGTCAGGAAATCAAAGACAAACTTGAGGATCCTGATCTTGAAATGGAAGAGTTTATCTCCCTGCAACACAAACTCACTAAACTCCCCAAAAACTCTTCTGCCATTCGTTACCGCAAACGCTGCTCTATCACGGGCCGCCCACGTGGTTACATTGGAAAATTTGGAGTTTCCCGGATTACTTTCCGTGAACTTGCACTAGATGGCAAAATCCCCGGAGTGACCAAGTCCTCCTGGTAAACTATATCCATCCGGAATTACAATATTAAAACAAAGTTACCTCTCATGGCCATTCACGACACAATCGGAGACTTTCTTACGACCCTACGCAATGGTAGCATGGCGACAAAAGCAGTCGTCAAAGCACGTCATTCCAATATGCGGGAAAGTATTGCAAACATCCTTAAGCAAGAAGGCTTTCTGTTGGATTATAAAATTAACGAACAGCCCAATGGAATCAAGGAACTGGAAGTAAATTTGAAGTTCCGTGACACCCAGCCCGTCATCGCCGGTATCAAGCGTGAAAGCAAACCAGGATGCCGCCGTTACTTCAAATATCAGGACATCCCACCTGTACTTGGTGGTCTGGGGATCAGCATTCTCACCACTTCAAAAGGTCTAATGACCGGAGATGACGCCAAAAGACAGAAACTCGGTGGAGAGCTTTTGTGCCAAGTTTGGTAAACCTTTTTTAATCATTTATAACCGCCAACCTACCAAAACATAATGAGCAGGATCGGAAAACTCCCCGTAGCTATTCCAGATAAGGTCGAAGCCAAAATTGATGGTACAACCATCACTGTCAAGGGGCCGAAAGGTGCGATCACCAAGGAATTTCCTAAGGTCATCACTATCAGTAACGATGATGGGAATATCACCGTTGCTCCCGCTGACAAAAGTCGCTTTGCCAACGCAATGTATGGAACGGCCCGTTCGATTATCAATGGTATGGTTACTGGTGTATCAGAAGGTTTCGTAAAAGAGCTTGAAATTCAAGGCGTTGGTTTTCGTGCCGATATTCAAGGCAAGATCATTGACTTGGCTCTCGGGAAATCTCACGAAATTAAAGAACCAATCCCTGATGGAATTACGGTCAATGTTGAACAAGGCACCAAGATCAAAATCGAAGGTGCGGATAAACAAGTTGTTGGCCAACTTGCTGCTAATATAAAATCACACTATCCCGCTGAGCCCTACAAAGGCAAGGGCGTCCGAATTGTTGGTGAATTTGTACGCCGCAAGGAAGGTAAGAAAACTGCTTAAAATTTAACCTGTCGCTGACACTGCAATTATGAAACTCGCACAAAAGAAAAAGCTCCTGCAGAACCGACGCTGGCGGATCCGAAAGAAAGTAAACGGAACCGCAGAACGCCCACGCCTGGTTGTCAAATTTACCAACAAACACATTCATGCCCAATGCATTAACGATGTGGAGCATAAGACCCTCGTTTCGTCTTCCACTTTGAAAAAAGGGGAGAAGATCGAAAAGTCCTGCTCAAACATTGAGGGTGCCACAGCCCTGGGCAAAGAACTTGCAGATAAAGCTCTTGCTGCAAACATCAACACAGTGGTGTTTGACCGTGCTGGTCGTCGTTACCATGGGTGTGTGAAAGCCTTTGCCGATGCAGCCCGTGAAGCGGGGCTTCAATTCTAATTCCATTTTCTATTCAAATGAGCAGATCACCCAGCATTCAATCGATTGACAACAGTTCTGACGAACCGGAACTTTTCGAAAAAGTCGTAACCATCAACCGTTCAGCCAAAGTTGTCAAAGGTGGACGTCGCTTCAGTTTTGCTGCCTTGGTTGTCACAGGTGACCAAAAAGGCAAAATTGGCATTGGTTACGGAAAGGCCAAAGAGGTACCGGAGGCCATCCGCAAGGGTACCGAAAAAGCCCGCAAACACATGTTTGATGTTGAGGTACTCGAAGACACTCTACCTCACCACGTCCTCGGAGAGTCCGATGGAGGGAAAGTTCTGCTTCGCCCCGCAGCTCCTGGTACTGGAGTCATTGCTGGTGGTGGGGTTCGTGCTGTTCTCGAAGCTGCCGGTGTTAAAAATGTTCTCACCAAGTCACTTGGTTCCAATAATCCCTTAGCTGTCGTCAATGCGACCATTGCTGGCCTTCGCAAGCTACGCTCCCCGGACCATATCCGTAGTCTACGTGAGTTTCAGCCAGAGGAAGCCTGATTTTTCTAATTTAACCACCTATATTTAAAATGAAGACCGACCACATTACAGGAGGCTCCAGCGACACTCACCCGACCAAACGACTTGGTCGTGGTCGTGGTAACGGACGCGGCAAAACCTGCTGTCGCGGCCACAAGGGAAGCGGTCAGCGATCCGGCTACAGTACAAAACCCGGATTTGAAGGGGGACAAATGCCCCTCTATCGTAAGCTTCCCCGTCGTGGATTCAACAATTACGAATTTCGCACCGAGTATGCGATTGTCAACGTAGGCGACCTTGAAAAAGTCGAAGGTGCTGACCTGATTGACAAAGATGCTCTGGTCAAAGCTGGACTTGTTCGTTCCAACGCTCAGCGAGTGAAGATTCTTGGAAATGGCGAACTCAAAGGCGCCGTTAAAATTAAGGCAGACAAATTCTCCAAGTCCGCAACGGATAAAATCACTGCGGCAGGTGGAGAAATTGTAGAAGAGTAAGAGCTAGAGCTCCTGCCGGCTGTCCTCCACTCCTGTAGTTCCTTCCGGTAGTCATTCTAAGAAATTGAGGACACTAACTGAAATAACCTGACGCGCCTGATCCGATGCTCAACGCCTTTACCAATTGCCTGAAAATTCCCGAACTCCGTAATCGCATCTTTTTCACGGCTGCACTGATTTTCATTGCCCGTGTAGGTGCGAATATTCCATTACCTGGAATCAATCCACTACCTCTGCAAACCTTCATGGCAGAACAGACTGGTTCGGGGGGATCATTACTCGGGTTTTACAACATGTTCACCGGTGGTGCCTTGCTCAAAGGAGCAGTGTTTGCTCTTGGGATTATGCCATACATCAGTGCCTCCATCATCATGCAGTTGGCAGGTGCGGTTGTTCCTTGGATTGCCAGACTTCAGCAGGAGGGAGATATCGGACGGCAAAAAATCAGCCAGTACACTCGATATCTCACCATTATCATCTGTTTGATCCAGTCCCTCCTTCTTCTCATGGCGTTGAGTAACAACCCGGGAAGCCTGATTGGACAAAGTGAGAATTTCATCCAGCAGTACGGGCGGATTGTCGTTGCAGACAGTCATATCTGGTTTCTTCTTCGCTCCATGATTTTCCTCACCACCGGAACCGTGATTCTTATGTGGTTGGGGGAGCAAATCACACAACGGGGCATTGGTAACGGTATTTCCCTTTTGATTACCATTGGTATCATTGCTGACTTACCAAACGCCTGCATCACTTTCTACCGTCACTTTTTTGGACAAAACACTTTCTCCAACCTTGCCGTCTGGCCACAGGTGATCGGGATGCTTGCCCTTCTCCTTATCGTGACAATGGGGATTGTCGCCATGACTCAGGCCGTCCGGAAGATTCCAATCCAGTACGCCAAGAGAGTTGTGGGCCGTAAGGTCTACAGTGGCCAAAGCTCCTTCCTGCCCTTGAAGATCAACTACTCTGGTGTGATGCCGGTCATTTTTGCCAGTGCGATCCTGATGTTTCCTCAGCAGATCTTCCAGCAACTGTACAGCTGGCTGGAGTATGACATTTTCCAAACCATGGCCAATTTCCTCCAACGTGGAGGTTGGTTTTACTACCTCACTTACGGAGGTTTGATCCTACTCTTCAGCTATTTCTGGGTATCCATCATGTTCAAGCCTGTACAGATTGCAGATGACTTGAAAAAGAACGGTGGTTACATTCCTGGCATACGTCCTGGAACTCCCACTGCAGAGTACCTCGATTTTGTCATGACCCGCCTGACTTTTGCCGGTGCCATCTTTTTGACCACCGTGGCTGTCTTTCCGGACCTTATTCTTAGCTTGGCCAACATTCCCTATATCGTCGCAACCTTCTTTGGCGGCACAGGAATGTTGATCACAGTAGGTGTGATGTTGGATACCATGCGTCAGGTGGAGACTCACCTGCTGCAACGTCACTATGATGGATTCCTGAAAAAGGGAAGACTCCGTGGTCGAAGCCAGTCCCGCATGAGCCAATCCATTGACACCGATCAAATTGCTGAAACACTTCAACACTGGAAACCACTGCTTTTTGCTTCTGTAGCACTCTTCGCTCTTGGGATTATTGCCTTTTTTTTCAATATGGGCCATTCCTGAACGTAGATTAAGTCCTATTTCCAGACTTTGGTGGTGAAGGAATCAGCATTTGGCATTTTGTTATTACTCATTTGCAAATAACATGCCCAAAGTAATTGTCAGAGGTCGCAAGGAAATCGACTACATACGCGAAGCCTGCCAAGTCGCCGCAGAAGTTCTGCAGCACATGGCACAACAAGTTGCTCCCGGTGTCTCGACCCAGGACTTGGATCAAGCTGCGAAGTTCAAAATGGATGAGTTGGGAGCCGAAAGTGCCTGTTATCATTATCGCAGTGGTTCCAAAGTCTTTCCTTCCTACACATGCATCTCTATCAATTCAGAAGTTGTTCATGGAGTAGCCAGCCAACATCGTGCCGTAAAGGAAGGCGATATTGTCTCTCTGGACGTGGTTGTGCGTTATAATGGCTACATTGGTGACAATGCCCGCACAGTCTTGCTTGAACCGGTTTCTGAAGATGCGAGGTTTCTGGTGGAGACGACCAAAGAATCCTTAGCTATCGGTATTGCTCAGGCCCGGCCTGGGAATCGGGTAGGGAGTATATCCAATGCGATTCAACGCTACATTGAGGATCGAAACTTGAGCGTAGTCCGTAATTTTGTGGGCCATGGAGTGGGGAAAGACATGCATGAAGAGCCACAAATTCCCAACTACGGACGGAAAACAGATGGTCCCAGATTACGAGCGGGAATGACCCTTGCCATCGAGCCGATGGTCAACTTTGGCTCTCATGAAGTCGACGTCTTACCAGATGGTTGGACAGCCGTGACCAAGGACGGCAGTCTCTCTGCTCACTTCGAGCACACGGTCCTGATTACCAACACAAAACCAGAAATTTTAACTTTTTGCAAAATTTAGCTTTCCAAGTGGGGATCAATTCGTATCTTCCCCCTTCTTTTTTCGAAATTCAACCCCCCAAATACACCTCAAATGGCACGTTTTCTAGGAGTAGAAATTCCCAACAATAAAAAGCTGGAGTACGGTTTACGTTATGTCTACGGCATCGGTCCGCACCGTGCTAAAATTGTCGTAGAAGAATCTGGCATCGATCCTAACACACGCATTCGTGAGTTGTCCGAGGAGCAGTTGAATCAACTGGCTACGCTGATTACAGAGCGTGGTGGTGAAGATTCGGATGAAGATCCATGGTTGGTAGAAGGTGATCTGCGCCGTCAGGTTGCTGGAGACCTCAAGCGTCTTCAAGCGATCAAATCTTACCGCGGCCTTCGCCATCAACGTGGATTGCCCGTTCGTGGCCAACGCACTAGCACCAATGCCCGTACCCGCAAGGGGCTCAAGAAAACGATTGGTGTTCTCCGCAAGTAAAGGGTAAGCGCCACATAACTTTTAATAACGATGGAGGCCGTGACGCCTTCAGCCTGACTTTTATTTCATCCTCTTTATCATATGAACGAAGAAAACGAATCAACACCGTCTCCAGAAGAGAACGAGGCGGCCTCTGAGCCACAAGAAGAAACCAGCACACCTGAACCGGAAGCTGAAGCTCCTGCTGCCGAAGAGCCCAAGGCTGAAGAGCCTAAAGCTGAGGAACCCAAAGAGGAAGAGGTGAAAGCTGAAGCGGAGGAAGCTCCTGTTGCTGAAAAGCCAAAAGAGGATGTAAAGAAGGCCGAAGAGCCCAAAGCTGAGGAGGCTCCTAAAGCCGAAGAAGCCGCGGAAGAGCAAGCAGAAGAAAAGCCTGCCAAAAAAGAGGAAACGGCAGAAGATCTTCTCAAAAGTGAGCTGGCTGAAGTAAAGATTCGTCGTGCCAAAGGTAGTAAAAATATTACCCACGGCATCGTGAACATCATGGCGACTTTTAATAATACCAAGGTCAACATCACTGACATGAAGGGGAACACCATCTCTTGGTCCAGTTCCGGTAAATGTAATTTCCGGGGTTCCCGTAAGTCCACCGCCTATGCCGCTCAGGTTGTTACTATGGATGCAGGACGTGTAGCCATGTCCCACGGCCTGAAGGAAGTCGTCGTTAAAGTTTGTGGGCCTGGAATGGGCCGCGACTCCGCCGTTCGAGCACTACAGTCACTCGGACTTACCATCAACTCCATAGTTGACGTTACTCCTGTACCTCACAACGGGTGCCGTCCTCCCAAACGCCGTCGCGTTTAAGATTCCCTCCTTATTCGATTTTATACACACTCAACTTATTTTAAATCATGGCACGTTACACAGGCCCAACCACTCGTATCAATCGTCGCTTCAGCATGGCGATCTTCCCGCCAAACAAAGCGTTTGAACGCAAGAAGTACCTTCCCGGTCAGCATGGACCTCGCCATCGCCGCAAAATCAGTGAATACGGAGCTGGACTGAACGAAAAGCAAAAGCTTCGGTACATGTACGGCCTCACTGAAAAGCAATTCCGGATCACCTTCGAGAAAGCGAAGAGCCAACGTGGAGTTACCGGTGAAATCTTTCTCTGCAAATTGGAATGCCGCCTGGACAACGCAGTGTACCGTCTGGGCTTTGGCAAGACTCGTTCGGCAGCACGTCAATTTGTTGGCCACGGTCACATTCGTGTCAACGGACAAAAAGTGGACATCCCCAGCTTCCAGGTGAATCCTGGTGATGTCATCGAAGTTCGTGAAAAGACATCCTCCCGTCAGTTGGCAACTCGTTCACTTGAGGAAAGCACTGCGCGGATTCTGCCATCCTGGTTGAACCTCGACCCTGATGGTCTCCGAGGAACTGTATCTCGTCTTCCGGAACGTGAAGAAATGGAACAAGGCATCAACGAGCAGTTGATTGTGGAGTTTTACAGCCGCTAAGAATACTCGCTTTGGCTTAAGATTCCAAAGCCCTCCCTTCATTTTTCTAATTATTAACTTTTCCACCCACCCATCGCATCATGTCAAAAAGAGTCGGCAAATTTGAACTTCCCAATCGTCTCATCAAGGTTGAAGAGACCGCATCAAACACATATGCCCGTTTTGAGGCTGAGCCATTTGAGTCCGGTTATGGACATACCATCGGCAACTCACTGCGTCGCATTCTTTTGAGTTCGATTGATGGAGCCGCCATATCTTCTTTCAAAATGGATGGCATTCAGCACGAATTCCAAAGTGTTGAAAATATTGTTGAAGACGTCACCGACATCGTTCTGAACCTGAAGAAGGTACTGATTACGGCTCATACCCGTGAGACGGTGACTTTGATTCTGGATGTCGAAAAAGACGGAATCGTCACTGCAGGTGATATCTCTCCGGTTGCTGACATCGAAATCATCAATCCTGACCAACCTATTCTTACCGTAGACAAAACACAGCGTCTCTATGCAGAACTTGAAGTGTCTGTGGGTCGTGGTTTCAGTGTTGCTGAAGACAACAAAAAGGAAGACCAGGCGATTGGCGTGATTGCAATCGATTCCCTTTACAGCCCCGTTACTCGTGTTCAGTACACCGTGGAAAACACCCGTGTTGGGAAGATTACGGATTACGACAAACTGATTCTTGAAATTTGGACCGATGGTCGTGTGACTCCAGACGATGCTTTGAAGGAAGCTACACAAATCCTGCGTCATCACCTGGATGTCTTCGATGAAGTCTCGGTCGTTGATATCGAGTTTGAGAACGAAGTCCGCGAAGTCAGTGAAGAGCAGAACCGCCTCCGCAACCTGCTGAACATGAGTGTCAACGAAATTGAACTCTCTGTTCGTGCTGCCAACTGCCTTAATAATGCGAACATCACTACAGTTGGTGAGCTGGCTCTCAAGTCTGAGAACGAAATGCTCAAGTACCGTAACTTCGGTAAAAAATCTCTTAACGAAATCAAAGCCAAGCTGGAACAACTCGGTCTGTCTCTCGGCATGAAAATTGACGAACGCCTTCTGGAGCCAGTCACCCGCGAAGCTTAATCTCCTTTTAACCACCACCTCAAAACCGGACATTTTCAATGCGCCACGCAAAACACAGACACCAACTTGGACGCAAAAAAGAGCACCGTCAGGCTCTTATGGCGAACATGGCTGTTGCAATCATCCTCAACAAGCGGATCAAAACAACCCAAGCCAAAGCCAAAGCCCTACGTCCTTTTATTGAAAAGATCATCACCTTGGCAAAGAAAGCCCATGCCACCGATGACAAGCTGCGCAAGCACCACTATCGTAAGCTGGCTCTTAGAAAGGTTCGTGACATTCGCGCCATCAACCGTCTTTTCAATGATCTTGCCGAGCAGTTTGCAAACCGTGATGGCGGATATACCCGGATTTATAAGTTGATACCTCGTAAGGGCGATGCGGCAGACATGGCACTGATCGAAATGATCGACGCCGATGACGAAGGCTATTCCAAGCGTAAGTCCAAACCTGCTGCGAAGAAGGCGGCCAAAGAAGAAACAGAAGCTGCCCCAGTGGAAGCGACAGAAGAAGTCGCCGCCGAAGCGGAAGCTCCTGAAGTTGCCGAAGAGTCTGCTCCCGAAGCTGAAGCCACCTCTGAGGAAGCCGAAGATGCGAAGGAAGAGGAATCTGCTGCACCTGAAGCCGCTGCCGAAGAGCCTGCTGCTGAGGAAGAATCTGCTGACGAATCCTCTGAAGCCGCTGCTGAAGAAGCTGCACCGGAACCAGAAGCCTCTGCGGACGCTGAACCTGCTGCTGAAGAAGACTCCCAAAAAGAAGAAAAGTAAGTTAAGGCTTGGGAGAATTTCCCATTAGAATTTCCTCCGAGCCCTTTCACCTTCCAACCTTTTTCTTTACCCCGATTCTTTTACTGTGCTGACAATCGGTTGGATTTACTTCCTGACTTTTTGCGGCGTTGGTGTGCTAATCGGATTACTCTTTCTTTATTACGACCGACAGGATGATGCCTTTTATCAACGGGGGCGGAATCGACATTTGTTTTATTGCATTAAGTGCGGAAATTTATTCAGCGGAGGCCGGGATGAGAAGCAAAGTGACTGCCCCGAGTGTGGTCATACCAATCTACGCCTCCATTTTTAATCACTAATATTTAAAAGATAAGAGATATGGGATTGATCGCGGTACTGGACTTTGGCTCTCAATACACTCAAGTGATCGCAAGACGCATCCGTGAGTCTGAAGTCTACACACGCATCTACCCATACGGTACACCCGCTGAGAAGTTAAAGGAAGAAGGTGTCTCAGGAGTCATTCTTTCCGGTGGTCCTTCCAGCGTACTAGCCGATAACTCCCCGCGTCCTGACCCAGAAGTATTTGAATTGGGGGTGCCCGTTCTAGGCATTTGCTATGGTTTGCAATTGATGGCTCATATGCTGGGTGGCCGGGTGGCCAGTAGTGACCATCGTGAATATGGCCGGGGTACCCTGCGTGTGGAGGTTCATGACTGCGCTTTGCTGGATGGCATCCCGGCAAGTACACGGGTTTGGAATTCTCACGGTGACCGTCTGGAGGAATTGCCTGTGGGGTTTGAGCGTACGGCAGCGACGGAGAATTCCAGCTGCGCCGTGATTGAGGATAAGGACCGACATTTCTACGGCCTTCAATTTCACCCTGAAGTCGTCCACACGGATCATGGTCGGGAAATTCTCGACAACTTTCTCTTCAAGGTCTGCCAGTGTGAACGAAACTGGACGATGTCCGGCTACATTGACAAAGCCATTCATGAGATTCGGGAAAAGGTGGGGGATGCTCACGTCATACTTGGCTTGAGTGGTGGAGTGGATTCTTCGGTCACGGCTGCACTTCTGCATCGTGCCATTGGGGATCAGCTTACCTGTGTCTTTGTGGACAATGGATTGCTTCGCAAGAATGAGCGGGAGCGGGTTGAAAAACTTTATGGCGACCACTTTCATCTCAACCTGAAAGTCGCCGATGCCCGGGACCAGTTCCTGGATGCTTTGGCGGGAGTGACGGATCCAGAGCAGAAAAGAAAGATTATTGGCCGAGTCTTTATCGAAGTCTTTGAGTCCGCAATTGAAGAGTTGGGAGATGTACAATTTTTGGGGCAGGGAACTTTGTATCCGGATGTAATCGAAAGTGTAAATATTGAGGGAAATCCCTCCGCTGTGATTAAGAGCCATCACAATGTTGGCGGTTTGCCGGAACGGATGAACCTCAAGCTGATCGAACCCCTCCGGGAACTGTTCAAGGATGAGGTCCGTGCCTTGGGGGCTGAATTAGGCTTGGCCAAGGAAGTGCTGTGGCGTCAACCTTTCCCTGGTCCTGGACTCGGAGTCCGGGTTATTGGTGAGATCACCGCTGAGAACCTGGCCGTGCTTCGTGAAGCGGATGCCATTTTGGAAGAAGAGATGTATCGTGCGGATCTTTACTACAACTTGTGGCAAAGTTTCTGTGTCTTCCTACCCGTTCGTACGGTTGGTGTCATGGGTGATGAGCGGACTTATGACAACGTGATTGCTCTTCGTCTGGTTGAGAGTGTGGATGCGATGACGGCGGATTGGGCTCATGTGCCTCATGACATTCTGCAGATTGTATCCACTCGGATCATCAATGAGGTCAAGGGCATCAACCGCGTCGTTCTCGATATCAGTTCCAAGCCTCCGGCCACCATCGAATGGGAATGATCTCCTTGAGGCCGGATTTTACGGAATCGGGTAGACTCTTTGGTCAAGTTTCCTTTCATTGTTTTTGATGTTCTTAAGTTTTGGTAGAAGTTTGGTTGGGCTCTGGATTCTCTGTTGGGGGATATCTTCTGCCGCAGCTCAACAGAAGGGTGCGAATCCCATCGCCGACCCGGAGCAGATTATAGAGCTTGCCCGAAAGTATTATGGTGCAGCAGAGGCGTTGGACTCAGTCGAAACCATTTACTATGAGGGAGAAGTTTTGGATCCCAAAGGGGAAGCGAGAAACGGATTGTTCCGGTTATTTCTCAAAAAACCTTTTTTCCAAAGAATGGAGCTACAGTTAGGGAATGTGGTCACGATTAATTGCACCAATGGTACGGAAGGGTACCGTTTACAGGTGAATAAGAAAACCGGAGCCAAGAAGTTGAGCATTTTGCCACCCATCCGAGTGGAAACGTTGATCATCAGTAGCTTGGAAAACCTGAATTTTCTTCGTGAAACGAAGCATCGTCGACGGGATGTTCGGTATGTTGATAAAGTGGATTTTCAAGGGCAGACTTGCTACAAGCTGGAGTTTCGTTACTCGGAGAACTTGAAGTATGAACGCCTGATCAATGCCCAAACTGGCCGTGTCATGCAGGTTGTCGACCACCGTGGCGTAAGCATGTACAACCGGGGGGAGATCTTTTCGGAAGGCGTTCGTTTTACAAAGATTGTGGAGTCCTATCGGGATAACCAACACCTCAATACACTTCAGTTCAACCTTGTGCTACTGAATAAACCCATCCACGAATCATTCTTTGATTTTCCAGATTTGTGAACTGCACTTTGTGTTCGGTTTGATAAGTAACCTTCTTGATCACCACAATCCTGCGTGAAATGTGAAGGCATTTGAGTTGATTCTCTTGCCAAGATCAGCACCTTGCTGCGTTTCTTTCTCTCGAACTTACTGACGATGTTATTGCTGAACGGACCATTTCAAAACCTCCAATCCACCCTTGACGAATATTTTGGCAAATCGGGAGATCCTGCCGAAGTCCGAAACACTGTGGCTGGAGTTCTTCAGGACATTGAGGCTCGGGGCGATGCCGCCGTGCTGGAATATACGAAGAAATTTGATCAAGCTGATATATCCGCAGACCAGTTGAAAGTCTCGACTGAGGAGTTAGAAGCCTCGGTGGCTGCATTGTCTGTAGAGCAACGAGCGGCAATTGAAGAATCGATCGTCAATGTTCGTCAATTTCATGAGAAGACGGTCCCGGAGTCCTGGTCGGCCGCGAATCCTCATGGAGCCATGGTCGGGGAGAAGTATTATCCGATTGAGCGGGTGGGTTGCTATGTCCCCGGTGGGCAAGTTCCGCTGGTGTCAACGGTCATCATGACATGTGTGATTGGCAAGTTGGCGGGAGTGAAGGAAATGGCGGCCACAACTCCTCCTGGAGCGGATGGAAAGGTGGCTTCTGAACTGTTGGCGACCTTTCACTTGTGTGGAGTGGATGAAGTTTACCGTGTTGGGGGAGTGCAGGCGATTGGGGCATTGTCCTTCGGAACGGAAACCATTCCCGCCGTGGACAAAGTCTTTGGGCCGGGCAATGCGTATGTGATGGAGGCCAAGCGGCAGGTTTTTGGACAAGTTGGGGTGGACTTGTTACCGGGGCCGAGTGAAGTAATGATCATTACGGATGCTTCGGCGGACCCCCGTTTTGTGGCGGCAGATCTTTTGGCTCAGGCAGAACATGGCTCCGGCAAGGAAAGAATCTTTCTGGCCATCCGTGAAGAGAGCCAATTGGCTGCCATTGAGGCTGCGATTCAGGAACAAGCTGCCAAGCTCACTCATGGTGATGCCATTGCCAGGATTCTGGAGAAGAACTTTGTCGTGCTGGTTTGCAGAGAATGGGAAGAAGCGGTGGAAGCGGCCAACTGCATTGCTCCTGAGCATTTGGAGCTTCATGTTGTGCCGGAGCAAATTGATGCACTGACCGAACAGATTACTACTGCGGGCTCCATCCTGCAGGGTTCCCTGAGTCCTACGGTTCTTGGAGATTTCACCGCGGGTCCAAGCCATACTTTGCCAACCGGTTTTTCAGGCCGTGCATTCAGTGGACTGCGCCTGACCGATTTCCTACGTCGAACCAGCATTGTTCGCTATGATGCAGAAAGCTTGCAGAAAGCACGTTCCACCGTGGCTCAATTCAGTTCCATGGAGCAATTGGATGCTCACGGGAATTCCCTCGAAATTCGTTTCACATGAGTGATTCTGTTGAGACTGAGATACCTTTGCTTCCGCACATTCGGGAGCACCAGGGGTATGTGCCGGGGGAGCAGCCGGACACGACGGGGTGGATTAAACTCAACACCAATGAGAATCCTTACCCGCCAAGTCCCAAGGTGAGGGAGGCGATTTCTGAGCAGGTTGATGGTTTACGGCTGTATTCCAGTCCAGACGG
Source organism: uncultured Opitutales bacterium (assembly GCA_964432425.1). GTDB lineage: Bacteria > Verrucomicrobiota > Verrucomicrobiia > Opitutales > JABJCN01 > JAYPDO01. The sequence continues at coordinate 22,717 of CAYSOI010000005.1, forward strand.
GAAGGCGTTTCGGGAATCTTTGGCCCGCTACCATGGGATTGAGGCCAACCAGGTTGTACTGGGAAATGGCTCGGACGATGTGCTCAATGTGCTGGTTCGCAGTTTTGTTGGTCCTGGAAGGGCACGTTTGGGAACCTTGATGCCGCAGTATTCTCTTTATCCAGTCCTTTCCAGTCTTCAGGGTGGGGAATTGACTGTTATTGATTTTACAGAGGATTTTGCTTTGCCAGTAGAGGAGATCTGTCGCCTGCAGGTTCCCATTTTCTTTTTAACCTCTCCCAATGCTCCCACCGGAGTCGGGTTTTCCAATAAAGATATCCGTGCCATTCTGGAAGGGTTTTCCGGGCTGCTGGTAGTGGATGAGGCCTACGCCGACTTTGCAGAGGAAAATGCGGTCGAATTACTTGCCGAGTACACCAATCTTTTCATTACCCGTACATTTTCCAAATCCTATTCTCTTGCGGGGTTACGGGTTGGATACGGTCTGGGAAATCCGGATTTGATCCAAGTGCTGCATGGAGTAAGGGATGTTTACAATCTGGATCGCCTGGCTCAGGCTGGAGGACAAGCTGCCCTCGAAGATCGGCAATGGTTTGAGCATTGTCTCCATTCGGTGCTCAGGACGCGGAAGAATTTTGTCGCAGACTTGGATGCACGTGGATGGTTCACTTATCCCAGCCAGGCGAACTTTGTTTTCACCGAACCCAAAAACGCCAAAGGTGAAACCGGGGCGGAGGTGGCGGCTGCTTTGTTTGACTTCCTCAAATCAAAAAAGATTCTTTTGCGGTATTTTCCAAAACATCCTTTGACGGATCGCTTCCTGAGGATCACCATAGGAACAGACTCTGAAATGCAAATTTTGAATAAGGCAATGGATCAATGGCTGACGAACGAGTAGCAGAAATCGAAAGAGAAACCGCAGAGACGAAAGTTCGTCTGGCGATCAAGATTGATGGGACGGGTGTCGTCCAATCCCGCACGGGGGTCGCTTTTCTCGACCACATGCTGGAGTTGTTTGCCCGTCATGGATTGTTTGATCTGGATGTGCAGGCGGAGGGCGACATCGAGGTGGATTATCACCATACCGTTGAGGATGTGGGCATTGTCTTGGGTCAAGCGGTCAAGGAGGCACTCGGGGATAAACTCGGGATTGAGCGTTATGGTTTTTTCCTTCTCCCCATGGATGAGTCTCTGGCCCGTGTGGTACTGGATCTGAGCAATCGTCCGCATATGGTCTACCGTGTCAACGTGAGCAACTACATGATTCGGGATTTTAATATTTGTCTGGTGCAGGAGTTTTTCCAGGCCTTTACCAATGCCTGTGGATGCAACCTGCACATTGAGCTGGAGTATGGCAGTGAGCCCCACCACGTAGCCGAGGCCATTTTCAAGGCTTTTGCCCGTGCGTTGGATCGTGCCACCCGGATTGATCCCCGCCAGGATGGCCAACTTCCATCGACCAAAGGTTTGTTGACCTGATTTTTTCGACCATGGCCCGTATTGCAATCATTGATCCCGGGATGGGGAATCTGCGAAGTGTGGAACGTGCTTTTGTCCATTGCGGAGCGGAGGTAAACATTATCACCGTGCCCACAGAAGCTGCGGAATGTGACGCTCTCGTCTTTCCCGGACAAGGTGCCATCATGGAATGTATGAATCATTTGAAAAAAACGTGTTTTGATCAATTGATTCGGGATTGGATCGATATCGATCGGCCTTTTTTCGGCATATGTCTGGGTTTACAGGCTTTGTTTGAGCATTCGGATGAAGGCGATACTCCAGGCCTTGGCGTATTTCCCGGCAATGTTCGCCGCTTTTTTCTACCCAGGGAATACAAGATTCCGCACATGGGCTGGAATGATGCGGAGTTTGTGGAAGGTGCCCGGTTAACGGAGGGGTTGGGCAAGAGTGAACAGTATTACTTTGTGCACAGTTATTTCGTGGATCAGCCCAATCCGGATTTGGATTGGCTTCGCAGTGAGTACGGCGGTCAGTCGTTCACCAGCGGAATTGCCCGCGGCAATTGCTTCGCCACACAGTTTCACCCCGAGAAAAGTCAGGCCAAGGGGCTGCAGTTGTACGAGAATTTCCTCAAGCTGGTCGAGGCTCAGGCTTGATTCTTTTCCGTTGAGCTGTCGGATTCTTTACTTTTCGCCTCGTGGTGCATTTCGGGGTGGCCGATGAATTCCTCCATCTTCAGGCCTGTCAATTGGTGTACTCCTTTGATCAGGCGGTAGAGGATGAAGATCATGATGGTCATGCTGGGGACCAGGATGATGATGTAGCTCCAGAAGGTCATTTTTCCCATTTCCTGGGTGAAGGCTTCTGTCCCGGTCTCGGATTGGATGAAGACTTTGGCCAGGACAAAGTTGAGGATGGCGGAGAGGAAGAAGGAGAAGGCGAGGAGGTAGGTGCAGTGGACCAGGAGTTTGTCGAAGGCGGAAGTGTTGCCGCGTTCATGGAGGATGGCGTCCACTTTGTGAGTCTGCATGACCTGATCATTGTAGATGAAGAGTCGTACCAGAGGTTTGTGGGAGGCGAGGGAGACGACTACGGCGATGCCAAAGAGGGCAGGGATGGCGGCTTCTTTCCAGGCAATCCATTCTTTGGGTACTTCGAAGAGGGTCATGAGCCCGGTGAGCAACACGCTACAAAACCCGAGAATGGAGAAGAAGTTGTATTTTTTTCGTGCGAAAAAGTCGTAGATTCCGTAGCCGACAGGAAAGAGTAGGGCGATCATCATGGCGGTTACGCCGGGCTTCATGCTGATGGTTTCAGCAAATTGTTGAACTTGCTCCATTTTGGGGCCTTTGGACATGATCAGTGTCGGCACCAGAACGTTGAGCCCGATGTTTAAAAGTGCATTTTCTTGTTGTGGAGGAGGTTTGGCGTTTTCCATGCTAAGCGAAATTCGAATTATAGTGGCGGGGAATGTTGCGTAGCGATCCATGAATGCAAGAAAGAAGAAAGTTTTAATTACGGCAGGGCCTACACGGGAGTGGCTGGACCCGGTGCGTTTTATTTCGAATCCGTCTTCAGGACGAATGGGATATGCGGTGGCAGAAGCTGCGTTGCAGGCTGGGTATGCGGTGGACTTGGTGAGTGGTCCGGTCCGTTTGTCTGCTCCCGAGGGAGTGCAACTGCATTCGGTGGAGACTGCTTTGGAGATGTATGATGTGGTGGAGGAATTGTTTGAGGGATGCGACTGCTTTATTTCGGTAGCGGCTGTCAGTGATTGGCGTCCCGCTGAGGTGCATTCGCAGAAGGTGAAGAAAGGGGAGGAGCGGCAAGTATTGGAGATGGTGGCCAATCCAGATATTTTGCGGACGATGGCGGCGAGGAAGTCTGCGGAACAAGTGGTAGTCGGGTTTTGTGCAGAAACGGAAAATCTGGAAGACAATGCCCGTACCAAATTGGTGAGTAAGGATTTGGATTGGATTGCCGGGAATCTTGTCGGGCAGGGGAGTGAAGGTGGTTTTGAAAGTATGGAGAATCAGTTGTTGCTGCTTGGAAAAGATGGGCAGCGGGAGATTCTGGGGCCGGGGCTGAAGTCACGGCTGGCAGTGGAGCTGATTTCCAGAGTCCTTTCTTGAATTGCGTTCTGAACCTCTCAAACTTGTCGACTCTATGGCAAAAAAGAAAAGTCCACTTGATCGGATACTTGGCAATCTGGAGGATCTGGATGCAACCAATCTCTCTCATGCAGTTCAGCGGCTGATGAGGGAGCGGCGTTTGCTCGAAACGGTGATCAATACGTGCAAGGATGGCATCCTGGTGGTCGATGAAAGTGGGATCATCCAGTATGCCAATGCCCAGGGAGCCCAGTTGATTGGGTTGAAGGAGGAGAATGTGGGGACGGAAATCCTGTGGAAACTGGTGCCGGAATTGCGGAAAAGTTTGGAGGGGTCGACTTTTCAAGAGGATGAGGAAGGGGCATTTCTATCCCGAGAGCTGGAGATGAGTTATCCGGAGGAGCGATTGGTGCGTTTGTACATGGTGCCGCTGCAGGAAGGGATCGGGGTTTCCCGTTTGAGAAATCTGGTGATCATCTTGAGTGACATCACGCAGGAGCGGCTTTCCACCGAGCAGCTTATTGAAAGTGAGAAGGTCAATTCCGTATTGATGCTGGCTTCCGGAGTGGCGCATGAACTGGGCAATCCCCTCAATTCTTTAACCATCCACTTGCAGTTGATGGAGAGAAATTTGAAGAAGCTTTCCGAGGTGGAAGGTTTGGAGAAGCTCGATACCTCTGTGGGGGTTTGTCTTCGAGAGGTCGAACGATTGGACGGCATCATCACGCATTTCCTGGAAGCGGTGGAGCCGAAAGCCCCCGATTTTAGGGAACTCAATTTGATGATGGTGGTTCGGGAGGTCATGGATCTACAGGGAGTGGAGTTCGAGAACCGAAACCTGACTGTGGAGATCGACTTCATGGAGAAAAACCCGATCATTCAAGCGGATGGAGACCAGGTGAAACAGGTGCTTTTCAATCTTCTCAAGAATAGCTTGGAAGCGATGCAGAAAGGGGAGCGGCTCAAGATTCTTTGCCGTGGGGATGATGACAACATTTACCTCCAACTGGCTGACACCGGAGAAGGGATTGCGGAGGAGGACATTTCCAAAGTGTTTCTACCGTATTATTCCACCAAGGATAAAGGCCATGGGCTGGGCATGATGATTGTGCAGCGGATCATGCGGGAACATGGTGGCCGTATCGGCATCGACAGTAAGCCGGGAATGGGCACAGTGGTCACTCTACAGTTTCCTCGAAAATATCGACGAGTTCGCTTGCTGGAAAATAATACATCCACAGAGTCCACCGCTGAATAAATTTGAAGTAAATTTCTACTGATGCCTGCAACCATTCTGATCGTTGACGATGAACGCCACACCCGAGAGGGCCTGGAGTTGGCTTTGGAAGATGAATATGACGTCTACCTGGCGGAAAATCCTGAGGAAGCGTTTCGGCTTTTGGATGAGGAAAAGTTTGATGTGGTGATTACCGACCTGAAAATGGCCGGGAAGTCAGGCATGACCGTGATCGATTACGCCATTCGGCAGAGTTACAAACCGATCTGCATCATGATGACTGCCTACGGCACGATTCAACTGGCCGTGGAAGCGATGAAGCGTGGGGCTTATCATTTTCTCATCAAGCCTTTGAATCTGGAGGAGCTGGAACTGATCATTGCCAGAGCTCTTAAAGAACGTCACTTGCGGAAGGAAAATACAGAACTTCATCAACGGTTGGATAAAAAGTTTAGCTTCAATGGCATCATCGGGCAGTCCAAAAGCCTGACGACGGTTCTCGAACGGGTGAAATTGGTGGGGCCGGCGACGACCACTGTCTTGCTCCAGGGAGAAACCGGTACGGGGAAGGAACTCTTTGCTCAGGCACTGCATCAAAACAGTCCTCGGGCCAGAAAGCCATTCGTGGCCGTGCATTGTGCAGCTCTGCCGGCCAACCTGCTGGAAAGTGAACTCTTCGGACATGAGAAGGGTGCCTTTACCGGAGCCTCCGATAAGCGAATTGGGAGATTTGAAGCGGCGAAAGGGGGAACTTTGTTTTTGGACGAGATCGGGGAAATTGATGCATCAACTCAGGTCAAGCTGCTGCGGTTTCTGGAAACCAAGACCTTTGAACGAGTTGGAAGCATTGAGCCGATTGAAGTGGATGTACGGCTGGTTTGTGCAACCAACCGGGACCTGCAAGCCATGTCGAAAAGCGGGGAATTCCGTGAGGATCTTTATTATCGTCTGGATGTTGTAAAAATTGAACTTCCTCCGCTTCGGGACAGGATCGAAGATATCCCTCTTTTGCTGGATCATTTTCTACATCATTTTGCGGAGGAGAACCATTTTCAGCCTGTGCAACTTTCTCCCAAAGCCATGTCCATTCTTCAGGCTTATCCCTGGCCCGGAAACATCCGGGAATTGAGAAACTTTTGTGAGAACCTTATTGTTCTCAAACAGGGTGGCGTGGTCAATGAGTACGACTTGGACCCGCGTTTTCTGCATCCAGCCCCGATTCCCAAACCGGAGAATACCCATGCGGATTTGTCTACCTCTGCTCCGGAAACTCCACTCTACACGCCACCTTCCGGAACGGCCTCTCTCTCCAAGGAAGAAAACGAAAAGCGACTCCTTAGGAATGCTCTGGTACAAGCCAAAGGCAATCGTACGGAAGCCTCCCGTTTGTTGGGAATCAGCCGTAGAACCCTGCATCGTAAACTTATCAAATGGCCGGAACTCGACACCAAATGAAACCTTTCCTTATCGCAATCGTCGGCTGGCTCTCGGCGATTCTTCCTGCTGTTGCCCAAACCTTAACTTTGTCAGGTACGGACTTTTTTAAAGGGGACATTGCCAAAAGTATGGAAGCCGCAGGGGCTTCTCATGGTCTGAAAGCTACCTGGAGTGGTTCTTTTCAAGCATTGCAGGCCTTACGAAGTGGCAAAGTGGACTTGGCTGTGTTGACCAGCCCGTCTCCAGAAGAATTGCCCGATGTGCCGGGCATGCGAAGGATGCCGATTGCCTATCGTTTGTGTCGTGTGGTGGTGGCGAAAGACAATCCGGTCAACTCCATCTCGTACAAGCAGTTGAGAGCGATTTATGGAAGTCGGGCTAGCCAGAGGCTGGAGAATTGGAAAGATGTACTGGGAACCAATACCGGCACTTCCGGTTGGGCCAACCGTGCCATTGAGCCCATGATTCCCATCGCCTACACTTCGTTTTCCCGGGAAATCTTTTTGCACAACGCATTGCGGGATGACCGTCTGCACCCCTCGGTGAAAGTGTTTTCCAATGAAAAGGCTTTGCAAAATGCGTTTGCGGCCAATTCCGGAGCCATTGCCATTTTGAGTGGCTTGGCCGTGGAGGAGTTTTCCAAACCGATTCCTGTCTCCAAAGAAGATGGCCAGTCCTTTACCGCCACACCGGAAAACCTGTATTTTGGGGACTACCCGCTGTATATGCCTTTTTCCCTCTACTTTCCTGAGATTCGGACCAAGGAACTTTTGCCGCTGATCGAGGCGTTTTATTCGCAGGAAGTTTCCCAAGCCATCTTTCAAAATGGTTTGGCCCCGGTCCCCGATGCCTTTCGTACTGCCGAGATCAACCGCCTCAAGCAGGGTTTTTAGGGCAGCCAGGCTGCGTTTGCACCTATTCCGAAAAAAATTGTACAATCCCATTGACAGATTCCTCGGGATTCTCATCTTCGATTCACTCATTTAACTTTGCGGGCGTAGCTTAGCTGGTAGAGCGCCACCTTGCCAAGGTGGAGGTCGAGAGTTCGAATCTCTTCGCCCGCTCCATTTTTTTCTCATCCAGAATATGATAGCTGGTGAACTTTGGAGCCTCCCGAAACATTTCCCGTTTCGGGATTTTTTTGACCCTGATGCCGCCCCTTGGGAATGGTTGCCCAAAATTAAGGAAGCCTTGGCGGATACGATTTTCCCTTCGCAGGAAGCCTGGGATGTACCGCCCGGGCTGACGATTGTCGGAGATGTTTTTCTTGGAAAAGGGGTGAAGCTGCCGCCTTATGGCTTTCTTCAAGGGCCAGCTTGGATTGGTGCGGAATGTGAGCTGCGCCCTGGTGTGTACATTCGGGGCAATGTGATTGTTGGGCAGGGATGTGTGCTGGGAAATTCCTGCGAATATAAGAACTGCCTGCTGCTGGATGGAGTGCAAACTCCCCACTATAACTACGTTGGCGATTCGATCCTTGGCAATAGGGCTCACCTTGGCGCCGGAGTGATTCTTTCCAATTTGCGTCTCGATCAAGAGGCGATCAAAGTCATGACAAGCGAGGGCAAAGTTTCCACTGGCTTGCGAAAACTCGGGGCTCTCATGGCTGACGACTCAGAAGTGGGCTGCAATTCCAGCTTGCAACCTGGCACCATCCTTGGACGCAAATCGATTGTCTTTCCCAATTTGCCTTATTCCGGAACTTTGGCAGATGGCATGATGGCTGCCTCCAGGCCAGACATCCGAGTTCTCCGGCGAAAGTAAAATCGACAGGTTCTCAGCCCAGTCTCTCGATCACCCAGTAAGCTCCCATAATTGTGATGCAGAGGGACACTGGGATGACGATAAACCTTCTGTATTCCTCCTTTTGAATAAACGGAAGAGTCAACACCCATGCGATCAACAACACAGCCAACTGACCTAATTCGACCCCGATGTTGAAACCCAGAAGGCCAGCGATCAATGCGGTGGGATTGAGATCCAAGTCGCTTAGTGCACTGGCAAAACCCAGGCCATGGATCAATCCAAGTACAAAAATGATCACAAGCCGGTCATTGGTATAAACTGGCCGGAAGATATTTTGTAGAGCAACGACACAGATGCTGGCCGCTATGACGATCTCCACCGGCTTAATTGGCACATTGACAATATCGAGAGTGGCTAAGCCCAAGGTAATGGTATGGGCCAGGGTGAACATGGTGACCTGAAGCAACAAGGGCTTCCATCTTCTCGATAGTAGAAAGATCCCTAGGACAAAGAGAATGTGATCCAGGCCCAGTGGTAGAACATGGACGAATCCTTGTCTGAAAAAGGATTTTAACGTGATCCAAGGTCCTGGCGGCCTCACACGGGTAATATCGACTTGAAGGCTTTCCTCTCCAGGAAACAGGATTTGAACGTCTGTTTGAGCTTCTCCTTCAATTGAATTCTTACAGAAAATGACCCAATCCGCAGTTTCCAGAGCCCTAATGTTGAATAGGGTATTTGTGTGGTGTAGATGGGTTTCCCAAGTTGCCCGGATTGTAAACTCGTCTTCCGGGTTCACCAACTCACCTTCGATTCGATTGGCAAAAGTATATTCAAATTCTGGAAGAAACCAACTCTCCGGCTCAAACTTTAACTCAAGGGATTTGGCAATCAGAGCTTTGGCTTTTTGAAAGAGTTCTTCTCGTTTCTCAGCACTGAGTGCTTCCAGATCTTTCATTGTCTGATATGGAATTGCCTCTGGGTCATCCACAAAGCAGCGGGGATCGACATCAACAGAGATCACCGTGGCTCCACCTTTGGTGAAATCACCGTGTACCGGAATGTCTGGGATTGGATGGCCCATCATTACCATGGGCAAACACATGAACAGAAACAGAAACTTCTTACTGGGAAGCATAGCAGGATTGTTGGTTTAAAAAATTGGGCGGAGCAAACTGTGCTTGACCTGTCTTTCCGTCAAAGACTATTTGCTCCTGTTGATTTTTGCCCAATCTTGCATACATTATTTATACTCTCCCCTTAGAATTCTCCCTCGACATTTTTCAGTGGGAGCCACACAAATAAACTTTCTGCCCCCTACACCTTCTATTCCCTTTTAGCTAACAGAAGCCTTCGGAAACGGAGGCTTCTTTGCGATTGGGAACCAGAACTCAGGAATTTGCATTGTCTCCTTGTCATGGCGGCACAATCATACATGCTCCCCGCCCTTCGAAACCAATGGACACCATTCTCCATAATACACTGACCCGAAAACGAGAGCCCCTGAAGTCGCAGGATTCCTCAGGAACCATCGGCTTTTATTGTTGTGGGCCCACCGTCTACGGACCTGCTCACATTGGCAACTTTCGTACTTTTTTGCTGCAGGATACCTTACGTCGGGTTTTGGAAATGGAAGGGAAGGAGCTCAATCACGTCCGCAATCTTACCGACGTGGATGACAAGACGATCCGCCAGTCCATCGCCGAGGGGGAATCCCTGACCAACTTTACCAAATACTGGACCGAGAAGTTTCACCAAGATTGTGAGCGACTGAATATGCTGCAGCCTCATCACGAACCTGCCGCCACCACTCACATCCAGGAACAGATTGATTTGATCCAGACGCTTCTGGACAAGGATCACGCCTACACCACCAACGATGGTTCCGTGTACTTCCGCATCTCATCCTATCCCGAGTACGGCAGGCTCAGCAACCTGGACAATCGGGAAACCCAGACTCAGGAGACCACCAGTTCTGGCGATCGCAATGATGCGGATGAATATGACCGCGAGACTGTAGCCGATTTTGCCCTCTGGAAATCGTACAAAGAAGAAGACGGCGACAATTCCTGGGACAGCCCCTGGGGAAAAGGTCGTCCGGGCTGGCACATTGAGTGTAGTGCCATGAGCATGAAATACCTTGGGGAAACCTTTGATATTCATGGCGGTGGTGTAGATCTTTGCTTCCCTCACCACGAAAACGAAATCGCCCAATCTCAGTGTGCAACTTGCAAACCTTTTGTCGCACACTGGTTTCACACTGCCCACCTGATGGTTGAAGGTGGCAAGATGAGCAAAAGCCTGGGCAATCTTTACACACTCGAAGACATCATTGCGAAAGGGCACACCGCACAGGAGCTTCGTTATCTTCTCCTTTCTGGAAGTTATCGCCAGCCTTTAAACTTCACCATGGCGGGTCTCAACGCTGCTCATTCCGCATTGGAGAAACTTCAGAAACAGGTCCTTCCTGTTCTGGAAGTTGCTGGAATCTCACCAGAGGAATTCCTGGATTTGCCCACCACTGCGCCGGAAGGCGACATGCAGTTTTTCCAAAAAGCCCGGGCTAATCTCAATCACGATCTCAACACTCCGGCAGCCCTCGGAAATCTCTTCTCTGCTCTCAAGACGCTTCATAGCAACCCTCCCAAGGAAAAGGCCGAGGCTCTGACAGCATTGACGGAGCTGCACACGGTGCTCACAGCTCTTGGCATTCGCCTCGAAATTCAATTTCCTGAGGAACAGCCCAAAGTCGAAGCTCCCGCCGAGATCGAAGAACTTGCTCAAAAACGCTGGCAAGCCAAGCAGGACAAAGACTGGGGGACCGCCGATGAACTTCGAAATGAACTCCACCATAAAGGCTGGCAAATCCTTGACCGAAAAGACGGTTACGACCTTGCTCCAATAGAAAACTAATTTACCAATAAATACCATGATGACTCCTCTCGAAGAAATTCGTCATTCCAGTGCCCACATTCTCGCTACTGCGATCCTCCGGCTTTTCCCGGATACGCAGCTCGATATCGGTCCGCCAACCGACACTGGATTCTACTATGACGTGGACATGGATCACAAACTCTCGATGGAGGATCTCGAAGCCATTGAGGCCGAGATGAAGAAGGTGATCAAAGAGAATCAACGCTTTGAAAGAATCGAAGTTTCCCGCGACGAAGCTATCCAAATTATCAAGGATGCTGGCCAGGAACGTTACAAACTTGGCCGCCTGGAAGATATTCCGGAAGGGGAGGCGATTTCCTTTTACCGCAACGGTGAGTTTATCGATCTCTGTGCCGGAACTCACGTTAACTACACCAAGAAGGTCAAAGCTTTCAAACTGCTCTCCATTGCTGGTGCATACCACCGTGGTGATGAGAAAAACAAACAGCTCCAGCGTGTTTACGGTACAGCATTTGCCACCAAAGACGAATTGGCGGAATACTTGCAGCAACTGGAAGAAGCCCGACAACGTGACCACCGTAAGATTGGTAAAGAGATGGGGCTGTTTGAAATCAGCGACAAAGTGGGGCAAGGCTTGGTTCTCTGGAAACCTGCCGGAGCGACTCTTCGCCAGGAATTGCAGGATTTCATTACTGAAGAGCTGGACAAACAGGGCTACTCCCAGGTTTTCACACCTCACATTGGTAAGCTCGATCTTTACCGCACCTCTGGACACTTTCCTTACTACAAAGATTCTCAGTTTGCTCCAGTCATGGAGCCGGATGATTTGCAGAGCCTGGCAGATGAGGGTTGTTCCTGCTCCAGCCTGATGAACAAACTGGATGATGCCACACTCAACGGCTTCTTGCTCAAGCCAATGAATTGTCCGATGCACATCAAAATTTATGATTCCGAGCCACGTTCTTATCGGGATCTTCCCATTCGTTTGGCTGAATTCGGAACGGTTTACCGTTGGGAACAATCCGGCGAACTCAACGGCATGACCCGTGTCCGGGGCTTCACCCAGGATGATGCTCACCTCTTTGTGACCCCCGATCAATTGGCCGACGAAATCCGAGGATGTCTCCAACTTGCCAAGATCGTTCTTTCCACTCTCGGAATGGAAGATTATCGGGTCCGGGTCAGTCTTCGGGATCCCGATTCTTCCAAGTACATTGGAAAACCTGAAGACTGGGATAAAGCGGAAACGGACCTCCGTCTGGCGGTCAAGGAGTTGGGTGTCAACTACACTGAAGAGCCTGGAGAAGCCGCTTTCTATGGTCCCAAAATCGACTTTGTGGTCAAAGATGTGATCGGACGTGAATGGCAATTGGGGACTGTGCAGGTCGATTACAATCTGCCCGAACGCTTTGAGCTGGAATACACAGGCTCTGACAACAAGCCCCATCGCCCCATCATGATTCACCGTGCACCTTTCGGCTCGATGGAACGATTTGTTGGGGTTCTGATCGAGCATTTCGCTGGAAATTTCCCACTGTGGTTGGCTCCTGAGCAAATCCGCATCCTTCCCATCAGTGATAAGTTCAACGAGTATGCCGAATCCATTCTGGCACTTTGTAAGGAAAATGGAATCCGCAGCACGATGGATGTTCACAGTGACAAGCTTGGTGCCAAGATTCGCAGAGCTGAAACCGACAAAGTTCCCTACATGCTGATTGCCGGGCAGAAGGAGCAGGAAGAAAAGAATGTTTCCCTCCGGTCCAGAACTCACAAGTCGAAAGAAGGCACCTACTCCCAGGAGGAATTCCTTCAACTGATTCAGGGGCAAATCAGTAACCGGGATCTTCCCGAATAAATGTCGTGCTGGGATTTCAGGTTGCTGTGTGAAGTTCTGGAATTGCCACCGTTTCGCATTTTTCTCATTCTGAGATTCTCCACTTTCACTAAGGTTCCTTGCATTCTGCTTTGAGCTGACGTGAATCCTCCTGACCTCGAATATCTGACCTTTGCAAAATGACCTGGGAAATCCCATTTGTCATCCTTCTGCTCTTGCTTGCTCTGGCCAGTTTTATTCTGGAGCGGATTCCCACAGATCTTACGGCGTTGACGGTGGTGGCCGTTCTGCTGCTGGTTCAGAATTTTACCAAGAGTGAAGCCCTGCCGAACCTGGTGGAAACCTTTCATGTTTTCACCAATCCTGCGCCGATCACCATTGCTGCCATGTTCATCATCAGTGCCGCAGTACAAAACTGTGGGGCAGTGGAGACTCTCTCCGCATGGTGCGAAAAGGCGACCAAGTATGGTTATCATGTTTTCCTGCTGTTTATGATGTTGCTGATTGCCTGTGTCTCCGGGTTTGTGAACAACACACCGGTCGTTGTGATCCTGCTTCCTGTCATCATTGCACTGGCCAAGAAAATTGATAAACCTGCCTCCAAGCTGCTCATTCCCTTATCCTACGCTTCGATTCTGGGGGGGACGTGTACTTTGATCGGAACCAGTACCAACAT
>CAYSOI010000006.1:0-26231 GCA_964432425.1 uncultured Opitutales bacterium
ATCGGCAGGCAAGAAACCACCTTGAAGTTTAACAATTTCTGGGACGCTTCCCTGTTCTATAAAAGGGCGAACTCTTGGCATTCGCTCAGGCGTTTCTGATAGTTGGGAAAACTCTCTCAGTAAACCTCCCTGAATTTTGCTTACAATTGGTTTTACACTTTCTCTGCATAAGAGTCTGATTGAATGGTTTGACGGTTGAGGGGTTTGATAATTTTTTCTCTGTTATAAAATGATTAAACGACTCTACATCGACAATTACCGTTCCTTTGTGAATTTCAAATGGAAGCGAGAGGCACTGCATTTACTTTTTGGAAAAAATGGTAGTGGAAAGACCAGTCTTGTTGATGTAATGTAGTTGTTGAAGCAAGTCATGGCGGAGGGTACTCTGGTTAATACGTTGCCTTCCCTTTGGGATGCGTATCAGGAAACTGACCGAATCAAGTAGAGAAAAGAAGCTACCATGAAATCTGTATTTCCCGTTTGGGTGTTCCTTGCATTTTTTTGTGCAAAACCTGGGATGGGGAAAGCCACGGTTTCGTCTGTAATGGCTCAGCAGGAGTATTTGTCTCCGGAGGTATCGGTGAGTTATGATTTGGAAGGGGAGCTTGGGGACGGGGAGTTTGTTCAACTGAACGTTTCCAATGATGGAGGGGAGTCCTTCGATGTTCCGGTCATCAAGGTTTCCGGGGATGTAGGGGAAGGCATCCCTACAGGGAAGGGAAAGCGAATCCAGTGGGACGGCATGGAGGATTGGAAGGGGAATGTGTCCCACGAGATGGTTTTCCGGGTGTCCGTGGTTTCCACGGATTGGGCTGATTGGGAGGGTTCTTCTAGGATTCCAGACGGATGGTTTGTCATGGGAGGGATCCAACTGGGGAAGGATGTTTTAGCGACGTCCAGGGTTTATGTAGATCCGTTCTTGATGCAAGAGACAGAGGTGACTTTCCAGGAGTGGAAGGAGGTTCGGGAATGGGGAAAGGAGAATGGTTATACCGATTTGTCTCCTGGGTATGGGAAAGGTGATCGTCATCCAGTCGTCCTGATGGACAGGGGGGACACCTTGAAGTGGTGTAACGCTTCCAGTGAGAAGGAGGGGAGGAAGCCTTGCTATCGAAAGAATGGAGAGGTCTATCGGGTTGGGTCACCAGACGGCATATTATGTGATTGGGAGGCTGATGGTTTTCGCTTACCGACAGAAGCCGAGTGGGAAAGGGCGGCTAAGTGCGGGAAGAAGAGGCTCTATGCTTGGGATGGTCCTGTGGATCCCAAAAGAGCAAATTACATGGCTTGGGCAACCAGTGCAGAAGGGGCGAAACATTCTGAATTTTGGCAAGGAGAAGCTCCTCACACTGCTCCGGTGGGCAGTTTTCCACCAAATGAATGGGGGCTGTATGACATGGTGGGAAACGTGCAGGAGAAGTGTTGGGATTTGTATGCAGAGGATTTTATCCCAAATGGCCTAAAGAATCCAACCGGCCCAAATGACGGAACTTTTCGAAGCTTACGGGGTGGTGGATGGGCAGACCGAGAGGGTTTGGGGACCGTAGTCAGAAGATACTCAAACCAGCATAAAGAAAAGAATAACAACACAGGTTTCCGGATGGTTACCAAGGTAAGAGAGATCAAGGTGATCAGTTCTGCGGAAGTCCGTTCGAAGGAGGTCTTTGATTTTGATGTAGGATTTGTGGATGCGGTGTCGGTCGGTGATCCAAGACAAGGCGGGGAAGTCAAAACGCTTTGGGAATTCAATGCCAGTGGACGGATTTTATCCAGTCCGGCAATTGGCCGGGATGGTACGGTGTATATTGGCTCGGACGACAGGAACCTTTACGCCTTGGAGCCTACCCAGGGAGCTGTGAAGTGGACTTACGATGTCGGGCATTACATCCGTTCAGCCCCGGCGGCCAGTCAGGATGGGAAGGTATTTGTCGCTTCCCTGAATCCTGTTTTCCATGCTTTGGATGCCGCCAGCGGAGCTTTGGTTTGGAAGGTGGATTTGGGGGCTGGGACAAGGGCTTCCCCTGCAATCGCGAGGGATGGCACGGTATTTATCCACGCAGGTAGCACGTTCCATGCTTTGGCAAATGAAGATGGTAAGGTTCTATGGACGTTTGGGACCGGGGCATCCAGTCGGGGCGGGGCAGTGGTTTGCCAGGATGGCTCCGTGGTCTTTGGTTGTGAGGATTTTTATGTATATTCGTTGGACGGGGTTACGGGGGAATTGAACTGGAAATTTGGGACAGGGGATAAGGTGTACGCATCTCCTGCCATTTCCCAGGACGGCCATGTGTATATCGGTTCCCATGACGCCCACTTGTATTGTTTGGATTCGAAGACGGGGAAGTTGCTGTGGAAGGTTCGGGCTGGTGCTGTGGAGTCCCAGCCTGTAGTGGGCATGGACGGGACTGTGTACTTTGGCTCGAATAGCCGGAGCCTTTTGGCTGTGGATGGCAGGACAGGCCGGGTTAAGTGGACGGCGAAGGGACGGGACGAAGTGATTCCATCGCCCATTGTTTGTGCAGGCGGGATCATCTTGTACAACACAGAAGGCTACCTCTACGCTCTGGATAAGGATGGTAGAATGCTATGGAAAGTGGGAGGCGATTGGTTCGGGCGGGCTTCCCCCACAATGGGACACTCCAGGGTCGTCTACCTGCCATGCCTTGAAGGCAGATTACTTGCTTTGCAGGCAAATGCCTTGAGGGTCTCTGGGCAATGGCCACTTTTCCAGGGGAACGCAGCCAATACCGGGAGGGTCAGATCGAATTGATTGGGTATGATTGCCTCGTGTATCGCGTTTTTTTATTCCAATTCGACCAGGCAAACAAACCCGCTTTTAGCTTTTTCGGTTCTGAGGAAGTAGCCTTGGAATTCGGCTTCAGGCCCGCAGTAGCCTGAGAGGAGGAGGCGATGGGTGCCGCCCTCGTAGTGATGAGAGAGGGACATTCCTTGGTCGTCCCCTGAGCCCCCAAATTGGTTTGATCCCAGTAGTTGGCCATCCCGTGAGAATTGAAGGAGAAGCATGTCGTCCTTTCCCATGGATTCCCAGGAATGCCCCTCCAATTTGGCCTTTCCTCGGAAATTGGCTAAAGCGAAAAGGGAGCTACCAGGCAAGGAAACCAATGACTGGATTTGAATGTTTTCTATTTCCTTGTTGTAAGACTGGAAACCAAAGGAGGAGAGGAATTGTCCCTTTCCTCTCCGTGTCGGAACCGGTTTCTCCAAAGTATCGAGTGGCCGAGTGTGGTTGCCGGCAAGGATCCGGTTGCCATTGCTCGCAATTGTGAACGCCGTGGGTAAGTCATCAAGTTCACTTCCAAAGCCCACTGTCCTGTGAAAGGTGCCGTCCTCCAGAATTTGTGCAGTAAAGATGTCATGGAGACCCTTGGATCGGAGCCTGGTTTTACCCAATGGCAAGTTCCCTGAAAAGATCCCGTTGATATGTACCCTACCATGCCGGGTTCCTATATGGGTAAGTTGGTCGTCCCCGATTCCGCCAAAGCTTTGAATGTAGGCCTTTCCCTGGCTATCCTGACTTAGCAGGAGGATAAAAAAATCTTTTCCGCCGATCCCCTTGGTTTTTTCTTCCTGCCATTCGATTTCCTGTTCAAAATTCCCACCAAGGAAGAGAGTGCCGTCCGGGAATTGATGGAGTCCAGTGGGGCGGTCTTGCCCTGGGCCGACAAGCGGATATGCCCACTGTACAGTGCCGTTGGGTTGGGTCAGGGCCAGAATAATGTCTGTATCTCCTATGGCCCTAAAAGTTCTCCCGTTGGCGTAGATCTCCCCGGAGAAGGCCGCTGCCAATAGA
This sequence comes from uncultured Opitutales bacterium, assembly GCA_964432425.1. Taxonomy (GTDB): domain Bacteria; phylum Verrucomicrobiota; class Verrucomicrobiia; order Opitutales; family JABJCN01; genus JAYPDO01. The sequence goes on from CAYSOI010000006.1 coordinate 3,812, forward strand.
CAACTGCCATCTTCAAGGGGATGCAGGTACGCGTCTTGGATTGTACCTGTACATGGGAACGTGAAACCGTTCAGAGGTGTGGCATTCTTGCTGAACGTATGGAACCCAAGGTTTCCGGAGAGGTTGCCAAGGGTATGGAGTGTCTCCTCTTTTCCATGGGCGGCTGCCTGGATGATACTGAACTCTGAACTGGTGACTCCTTTCACCCACTTTACAACTGGGTTTTTTTCTGGGGAAAGTGGTTTTATCTTTACTTTATCTACCGTAGGTGAGGCGTCGGGCCATCCCAGGATCTTGCCAGACTGTGATATGGCTTGGTCTTGGGCTGTGGTTGGCCTTTCCTTGATTACCCTCTTTTCCTTACTCAAATAGACTACCAGCAATGCAACAATCAGGCTAAGTACAATAATTGTAGCAGGTAAGCCGGGAATGGTTTGGGGTTTTCGCGTAGGTGATGCACTTGGTTTTTCCGGCTTGGGAAGTTCCGCTAACATCTCCGTGGCATCCTTGAACCGCTTACCCGGATCGGCATCGAGTCCCTTGCTAAACCAATCGTCCCAATCAGTGGAGATTCCTGGGTGGGTTTGGCTTGCGGGTTGTGGGGACGGGGAGTCTTTCCCTGTGAGGAGTTGGTACGCGATGAGTGCAATGGACCAGAGGTCGCTTTGTTGGGTGGCTTGGCCACGCTTTTGCTCTGGACTCATGTAGGCGAGGGTGCCCATCCATGCCTTTGTGGCCGCTTCACTTTGTCCCTGGATATGCGTGGCATGGAGGGTTTTTTCCCAATCATTCGGAAGGATTCGGGCGATCCCGAAATCTCCGATCTTCATGCCTTCCGGGGACAGGAGGATGTTGGCGGGCTTCAGGTCGCGGTGGATGACCCCGGCCTGGTGGGCGTAGCCGATGGCGTCGAGGAACTGTCGCAAGCATCCGGCGACTTTGTGCTCGGGGACGACCCCGCCGTGGAATTTCCGGTAGTCTTCCAGGGTGAGGAGGAGGCCGTCCGGTGAATCAAGCCCTGGAACCAGTTCCATGCGGAGCCAGTGATGGCCGGCATCCAAGCCGAATTCGTCCACTTGGACGATGCCTGGATGTTGGAGTCCAGCCATGATCCGGGCTTCCCGTTCGAAGTATTCCAGGGCTTTGGGGCGGTCAGCCAGGTCCGGGGAGATGACCTTGAGGGCATGGGTTGTTTTCAGGACAGTGTGCAGGACTTCGAAGACTTGACCCATGCCTCCCACCCCGATCTTCCTGATGATCTGGTATTGGCCGATACTTTGCCCTTCCTGAAACTTCCGGTGCTTTATAAGGCTTGAAGCTGGTTTTTCCATTTCGGGCTGGAGGCGTTATTTGGCAAGCTTTGTGTGGAGTCGGGATCAGGGAGAGTGGTTGACAAGCCTGAGTGGAGGTAAGATGTAGGGTTTCGTAATATTAATATCAAACTATTTGTTATGGAGGATTCCTTCTACATCTGCCTGGAAGCCCGAGACCCGCGGGCATGGCGTTGTGCATTTGATGCACTGTATCCAATTGCTCTGAAAAATGCGTCCAATGGAAAAGGGGCAATGGGGCTGGAAGAATCCAAGGAGTTGGCCATGCAAGCCATGAGTCAAATCTTCAGCATTGTGGAAGAGGGGCGTTTTCGGAGTCGTTGGATGGGGTTGGAGAAAGAGGAGGTTTTGGCCCAATTGGGAGCGATGGTGGCGGTGATTGCACGTCGGTTGCGGATCTCCAGTAACCGAAAGCATTTTGCCACCAAACGTCAGGGGGAGGCTCTGCACACTCCTTTGGATGAATCCGTGCTAAGTGGAGCCAGTGGCTACAAAATGTTGGAATTGGCGGATGCTCTTCGTGTTTTGCGTAAGGTCATGGAGGAGCATTTGGATGAATTGGAGCGGGGGTTGCTACAGGATTATTATTTGGAAGGGCTGACGCTGAAAGAACTCTCTGTGCGACACGAGCTTCCGTTAGGCTCCGTAGGAACCAAGATCGGTCGATTAATGCTCAAACTACGTAAAAAAGTGGAGGAACAAGGGGTCAGTAAGGATTCATTGACCTACTTCCTTCATCAGGAATCCAGCCTCCATCCCGCGGGAAATAACGGCCATGAATGAGGAGGAGTTTTTGAATAAATCCATCTCCTATCTTCGTCGAGAGATGGAGGCCAGGGATGCGACCGTTTTTGAAGAAGACCTGGAGTCCAGTTCGCAAGAACGCAAGGAGTTGTTCAGCCGTCTTCAGGAAAGCCATTCGGTAATGGGGGACTTGGTTCCGATGGCGGAGTCTCTGAAGGTGGGGGACTTTAGCCCATGGGAAGTGCCGTGGCTTGAGTTTGCTCAGCGGCATGATATCCGTGAAGAGAATGTGGGCAATCGTTTGACTGTGCTTCAAACCCAGACGAAATATTGGCGGGTTGCAGCCATTGCGGCTCTTTTGGTTGCCTGCATTTCAGTGGGGTATGTTTTGAAGCAGGGAACACAAACACAGGTTGCCCATGCTGGGCATTCTTTGCCGACGACGTCTGTTTTGGAACACTGGAATGCCGGAGGCGGGGGAACCGCCGATGTCGAAGCTGGATCTTCCCTGGGGGCTGGAGAGGCATTGGTCACCGGAGTCGGGGGACGGGCTTTGCTTGCCTTTGTTTCCGGGGTGTCGGTTCTTGCTGCGGAAGATACTAGTGTGGAGCTGGAATCCATTGATCAAAGTGGGAGCCTTCGCTTGAAGTATGGGGAACTCCTGGTGCAGAGTTCCAGGGAGTACGACATTCCCATTCGGTCTGATATGGGAAATGTGGTTTTAAAAAGCCCGGGGCTGGTGAGAATGATCGCTGGGGCCGGGGCCAATGGATTGTGGATCGGAGTTGCCGAGGGTAGGGTCGAATTTGCCCATTCAGGAGGCACGGTTCAAATCTCCGAAGGGCAGAGGTTTGAAGTCCGGGGCGACTCGGAGACGCTCCTTTTTCAGACGCAGAAGTTGACGGAAGAGGAACTGGAGGAAATCCGATCGATGGCACAAATCGATTTTTAATCCGTATTTCTCTACGGTTGTGGTATTTCCAATTGGTTGCAGATTCTCTTCACCAGATGCTCTTTGATTTCCTTGTGTCTTGGAATGGGTGACCAAGAACGATTCTGCTTGTTTTCCCAAATTGTGTGGGAGCCACCTTCGCGTTTGAAGACGCATCCATTCTTGGAAAGATGGCTTTCCAGATCTCGTCGTTTCATTCGTTACGCCAGTTCTAGGATTTCCTCAATTCGTCCTGCACTTGCGTTTTCCAGATCGCGTTCACGAAGATACTCCATTGATAGTGACCATGCATCAATCAAGTTTTCACGTGCTTCCTCCAGGGTCTCGCCTTGGCTTTGAATGGCGGGGATTTCTTCCAACCAGCAAACATATCCGCCTTCCTTTGCTGGTTCAAAAACTGCTTTGTATTCCATGTTCTCTGGGGTGGGAAATTTTTTTTAGGCAATGATTTCTTTGACGACGTGGCCGTGGACATCCGTGAGGCGGTATTGGCGGCCTTGGAATTTGAAGGTGAGGCGTTCGTGGTCCATTCCGAGGAGGTGGAGGATGGTGGCCTGGAGGTCATGGACGTGAACTTTGTCGGTGGCGACTTTAAAGCCGAGGTCGTCGCTGGAGCCGTGGGTGTAGCCGGGTTTGAGACCGCCGCCGGCCATCATGACGGTGAAGACGTCGGGGTAGTGGTCGCGACCGAGGTTTTTGCCTTTGGCGGTGCGGCCTTCGCGGAAGGGTGTGCGGCCGAATTCCCCACTCCAGACAATGAGAGTGTCTTCGAAGAGTCCGCGTTGTTTGAGGTCTCGGATGAGGGCGGCGACAGGTTTGTCCATGGTCGCACATTTGTTCTTCAATCCATCACCGAGGGCGGTTCCGGCACCGGTTCCGTGGAAATCCCAGCCCCAGTCGAAGAGATGGACAAAGCGAACGCCTTTCTCGACGAGGCGTCGTGCCAGCAGGCAGTTGTTGGCGAGGCTGGAGCCGCCGGGTTGGGCTCCGTAGGCTTCCAGTGTCTTCTTGGATTCTTTGGAAATGTCCATGACTTCCGGGACGGAGGTTTGCATCCGGTAGGCCATCTCGTATTGAGCTATACGGGTGAGGGTTTCGGGGCTGCCGAGTTCTTCGGATTGGATCCGATTCAAGGCGTTCAAGGTATCGAGACCTTGGCGGCGAAGTTGGCGGGGGAGTCCCTTGGGGTCGGAAACGTAAAGTACGGGGTCGCCTTTGGAGCGACATTGGACTCCCTGGAAAACACTGGGAAGAAAGCCGCTGCCAAAGGAGTTTTTGCCGCCATTGGGTTGCACTCCACTGGAGATCAGGGCTACGAAGGCGGGGAGGTCCTGGTTTTCGGAGCCTAATCCGTAGGAGACCCAGGAGCCCATGCTGGGGCGTCCGGCAATGGGACTGCCGGTGTAGAGAAGGAGTTCGGCCGGGGCGTGATTGAACTGATCGGTGGTCATCGATTTGATGAAGGTCAGGTCGTCGGCTTGCTTGGCGAGGTGGGGAATGGCGTCGGACATCCAGGCTCCGCTCTTTCCGTATTGTTTGAATTCGTGTGGGGTTCCCATCAACTTGGGGACGCCAGATGTGAAGGCGAAGCGTTTGCCTTTGAGGAATTCATCCGGGCAGGGTTTGTCGTCAAACTGCTGGAGTTCCGGCTTGTAGTCGAAAAGGTCGAGGTGGGGAGGGGAACCTGTCATGTGCAGGTAAATGACCCGTTTGGCCCTGGCGGGCATGTGGGTGTCCCGTGGTTGCTGTGGGCGGATCGGGTCGATTTCGATGTTGCCCTGCAGGAGTTGGGCGAGGGCAATGCTTCCCAGAGAGAGTTTGCCGGAATTGGCAAGAAATTGGCGGCGGGTCTGAAGTTCGAGAGGGTTCATGGGTTATGCGGTTTTAAATTCAAGGGAGGAAAGCTCGAGTTCTTTGGAGCGGGAAGAGAGATGCAGGATTTCTACACCCACAACTTTGTTTTCAGCATTGTAGTCCAAAACGACTCCTGGAGAGACTTCTTCTGATTCTAGGATCGTGGAATCATCTAATCGCAGATACAAGGCATCGGCTTCTTTATCAACGTGGAGTTTCATAATTTCCCTTTCATCGTTCTATCGAAAAATACACTGACAACCCTCCAAGGCCAAGACTTTGTGTTCACAGCTACTCGTAAGATGCGATTTCCATAATCTGGTATGGTTCGAAAAAACCTTTCGACAGTTGGATCATTGGGGTCTTCCATTCTCAATTCCGGTTGAGCCAGTGTTTGATTGATCCATTGGTAATGAATTTCCCTTTGCTGGATGGCTTCTTTTGCATGCTCGGTAAATTCGACTTCAACATTGGGTTCCATTATCGTTTTTGGAAGATTTCGTCGAGATTGAGTAGGATGTTGGAGGCAACGGTGAGGGCGGCAAGTTCGGTTGCATCGGCCTTTTCAGGAAGTGGACCGATGGGGTCTGTGGCCATCATTTTGGCTGCGTTGGGATCGGCGGCATAGGTTTGGCGGGCTTGGTCCAGAAGTTGTTGGACTTGCTTGGTTTCATCCGGTGAGGGGTCTCTGGAAAGGCAGAGTTGCCAGGCCAGTTGGATGCGGGATTCATCGGTGTCGCCGCCTTCTTTGAGGAGTCGTCTTGCCAGAGCCTGGGCGGCTTCGATGTAGACGGGGTCGTTCATGGTGACCAGGGCTTGCAGGGGGGTGTTGGTCGGTGTGCGGCGAACATTGCAGACGAAGCGGTTGGGGGCATCGAAAGCGACCATGGAGGGATAGGGGTTGGTGCGTCGCCAATGGACGTAGATGCCGCGGCGGAATTTGTCTTCGCCTTTGCTGGCTTGCCAGTCGAGACCAGGTCCGAAGGCGGCTTTGAGTCCGAGATTGGGTTGTGGGGGTTTGATGGGAGGGCCAAACATTTTGCGACTGAGTAGACCACTGGCATGCAGTGAGAGGTCGCGTACCATCTCAGCGGTGAGGCGTTGTCGTGGGCCGCGGGCCAGGAGCCGATTGGCTGGGTCGTGTTCCAGATGATGGGGGTGGATTCTTGAGTCCTGCTGGTAAGTATGGGAGGTGACGAGGAGCTTGAGGAATTTTTTCAGATCCCAGTCGAGGCGAATCAATTCAGTGGCCAGCCAGTCCAGGAGTTCGGGGTGAGAGGGGAGTTCGCCCTGGGAGCCAAATTCTTCACTACTGGCGACCAAACCGGTGCCAAACATGGATTCCCAGTAACGGTTGGCGACGACTCTTGCGGTGAGTGGGTTTTCCGGTGAAATGAGCCATTGAGCCATGTCCAGACGGTTGGGGTTTTCTTTCCCAGGGTGGAAGATTGCTGGTAAGCCTGTCGTGACTTCCTTGTCCTTGATCAGGAAGTTTCCGCGGATTTGGATATGGGTTTTGCGGCGTTTGCTGCCCTCCAGTTCCTTCATGATGGGGATGGAGGTGTAGGCCTTCATGTTGCGGAGGCTGTCGGAGAGGTTCTTGACTTCTTTTTCGAGCTTCTGGACTTCTGGCAAGTTGTTGACGTGGTAGTTCTGTAACTGCTGTTTTTGCTGGTCAGTACGTTGCTCTGCGGCGAGGGAAAGAACGGCGAATTCATTTTTTGGAACCGGTTCCTTGAGGAGCGTTGGGAGTTTTTTGATGAAACGTGCTTGGGTGGGTGGTGTTTTTGCCAAGGCTTTGGATTGGATCACCAGTCTCTTCGGGGCATTGCCTTTCAAGGGTTTGGTAAATTGGTACCATCCGGTTTCTCCGGGGCGTGGCCATGGATGGGCGGCAATGGAGGCGTCTCCGGAAAGGGTTTCAGTGTGGGACGGGTTGGGGGTCTTTTTGATGTCTTTCTTCCAGATGGATGCATGTTTGTCATCAAAGAGTTCGATTCGGAAGGCTTTCATTCGGGTAGCGGTTCCTCCATCAGTACGATTCCAGACCGCAATTTTTGTGATTGGGAATTCCTTGCCTAAATCGACTTCCCACCATGGGTCTTTGGACTGGCCAGTATGGGTAACGCTTTTCTTGTCAAAGTTTCCGTCCGTCTTCCCGTCGTTCCCGTATTTGGCAGGTCCACCAAAGTCTGTGCTGATCTGGCTGGCTTTGCCTTTAAGTGCGACGTTCTCTGCTCCACTGAACACCTGCACCTCGGCCAAATGAAGAAACCCGCTGTTGGTCACATTGTAGACCCGGACATAGCGGGCGAGTTTACCTGGCTTGGAGTTGGGTGCTTTGAGCTCGAAAACGATATCTGTTGGGGTCTTCGCAAGTTTGGAATCCAGAGCGATGCCTTGAAACTCACCTTCTGGGATCTCAATGGCGAACTGTTGGCCGGATTTGGTTTTCAATTCTTGAACTCCAACTTCGACTGCCTCGACAGGTTTGGAAAAAGATTCGATCCATGGTTGCAGGGTGGCGGGTTTCTTCGCTTTGAGGGTGGCCAAATCAGTTTTGAGGCCTTCCAATTTTTCCGCATCTTCCTTCTTCTTTTGTTTCTGTTCCTTGGAGAAGATTTGCAGGACGGGCGATTCGTTTCGGCGGTCGGCATCTTCGGTGTTGTTGAGGATGGCGAAGAAGCGGAAATACTCTTCCTGGGAGATGGGGTCGTACTTATGGGTGTGGCATTGTGCACAGGCCATCGTCGTGCCCATCCAGACCGCCATGGTGGTGTTGACACGGTCGACGATGGCGGCATTTCGGAACTCCTCGTCATTGGTGCCGCCTTCGTTGTTGGTCTGGGTATTGCGATGGAATGCGGTGGCGGCAAGTTGTTCAGGCGATGCATCGGGCAGGAGGTCTCCAGCGATTTGTTCGATGGTGAACTCATCAAAGGGTTTGTTCTCGTTGAAAGCCCGAATGACCCAGTCTCGGTATCCCCAAATGGTCCGGGCCTGGTCGTCGGCATATCCTGCACTGTCAGCATAGCGGGCCAGATCGAGCCATTGTCTGGCCCAATGCTCTCCGTAGGCCGGGGAGTTGAGCAGGGAGTCGATGTAGGCGTCCCAGTCTTTTTCGGTGGGGTTGTTGGGGAAGTTTTCGAGGGTTTCCAAGGCTGGCGGGAGACCGGTCAGGTCGAGGGACAGGCGACGAAGGAGGGCATTGGTGGAGGCTTTGGAGGCGGGGTGCAGCTTTGTTCCTTCAAGATGCTTTTGGATGAAGCGATCAACGGGATGCTTGGGGTTCGGTTGTTTGGCGAGTTTGGGGAGCTCCGGTCGCTCGGGTTTGATGTAGGACCAATGCTTTTGGTAGGGAGCCCCTTGTTTGATCCATTTGTTGAGGGTCGCCTTTTGTTCCGCGGTGAGGGGCGGCAGTTTGGATTTGGGTGGCGGCATGATCTCATCGGGATCGGTCGTATTGATACGGAAAATGAGTTCACTTTCTTCTGGTTTTCCTGGAATAATGGCCCCATCGGCGGTGGCTCCTTTTGCTTCGTCCAAACGCAGCCCACCTTCACGGGTTTTGGGGTCCGGACCGTGGCAGTGAAAGCAATTCTGGGAGAGAATTTGCCGAATGTCTTTGTTGAAAGAGAGAGGCTCTTCAGCGGCCAATGCCGAAATCAGGCCAACAATCGTAATGCAGATGGAAAGTGGGAATGTGTGTTTCATCGGGTTACCGTAGGTAATGGCTTATCATTCGGATTTTTGGAATTCTGCCAAAACAAAAGAAGCCTCCCGGTGACAGGAGGCTTCTTTGTGAAAGGTTTGATGAAGCAGCGGCTTATTTGTGAACCTTGTGGCAAGCTTTACAGTTGGACGCTTGTTTGAGTGCCTTCAAATCATCTTTTTCGATCGCTTTGACCAAAGCTTCGGATTTCTCTTTCCAGCTGGCAGCATCCCCTTTTTCGGGCTTCAGTGTTGCCATTTTTTTGATGTATTCGGCCAGTTGTGCCTTCTCAGCAGCAGTGGCTGAACCGCCCAGGACTTTCTTCAAAAGGGGTGGGTTTTCCTTACTTCCCTTGAAGCCTTTTTTCATGATTTCCTCAAATGGACCATCTGCGGAGGCGGCGGAAGTGAATGAGAAAAGAACAGCGGCAACGCCTACAAGCTTAAGGAATTTGTTCATGTTTTATGATTTGGATTTGGTTAATGTAAGGAAAGGGCGGAAAAGAAGGAATTTCCTGCACAGGGCAAGATTTAATTGGGGTTGTTAGAAGGAGAGCACCCCATTCCTTGCTTATGATTCTTCAGGAGCTGGGAAGTGAATGGATTTGTCCTCAATCACTTCTTTCTTGGTGTACTCCACTTTGTGTCGCACTCTGCCTCGTGGATCAATCAACTCCAAGCTGTCGCCACCATTGTTGAGGCGGACTTTCTTCAACGTGAAGGCGTGGGTGGAGTTCGCGGGCAATGTGCCGGAGAGTACTTCGGTTTTGCCGGATCGGTCACGGATGGTCCATTTTTCCAGAGAGATGGCTCCGCAGGACGGGTTTTGGAGGGTGATGGTTTCGTTGCCGTAATCTTTTCCCTTTGGATTGGGCAGAGCGGAGTGGATGTGTGGAATGGGTTGCTCTGGCGGAATGTCGGTAATTTGCCAGGGAGATTCGAGAATCATTTGGGGCAGGCCGTTGTAGACGTGGAGTTGCCCGGTCACGTAAGCATAGCTGCGCCTGGGATTGTCATCGTTCTCTGTGATGTATCTGGACAGCAACAGGTGAACGGTATTTTGACCAGTTACGGAGTCGACGTCGGAGAGGTAGAGGGTGAAAGGCTGGTGGTTAGAACCGATGTTGAGAATGGCACCTCTGCGGCCAGTGCGTTTGATGCTATGAAGTTCGGTGAAAATGGTTCTGGATTCCTTCTTTTCCGCGGCAGAGACGATGCGGGCGTAATCCAGACGGGTGTTGAGCAGGGCAGGGTTATCGATCCGTGCCTCACGAAAATCATCAATGCAATGAGCCCGAAGTTGCCACCATGTGCCCAGAACGGCGTAGTTGCGGCGAATGGCTCCGTTGACGGCAAATTGGTCCCAGACTCCGAGGTTGTCAGCCTGGGCTTGACGCTCTGCGTGTTGGAGTCGGTGATGATACCGGGAGCTGGCTGCATTTCCATACTTGCAAAAGTAAGGGCTGTAGCCTTCGCGGATCATGTGTTCCTGGAAATTGATGTTGTTGTACCAGACATAAACCAGCAGTCGCCCATAATTTCCACGATACTTGGTCATACATTCCTCCAGAGGCTCTTTCCCCGGAAACTCAATAGTGACCTCCTGGGCTTCCGCAAAGAATTCCTCCGCATGGGCTTTGGCAGCCTTGCCCCACGGAGTTTTGGGCTTTCGTCCACCGGAGTAGGATTCTTCGCAGTCCAAACAAAGCAACCGTAAGGACGAATCCTTTTCTTCTCCCGGTAATTTCACACGCAGGGTGTCTCCATCCACAACTCTGGTGAAGGGTACGGTGATGTGAGTGCCAGTGGGTTGATTCTTCTTGCTCATGGGAGGTGTTCTGAGGGAGGGTGAATAGTGGATGATTAAGTTTCTAACAACAAGATAGACCTTCGATGGAGGTGGCGCTACTTTTTGCGGACGTGAAGTCGAATGGGCGGGCTGGCTATGCCTTTTTCTTGCCCAGTTTTGAGGTGGAATAATCTTGAAGTTTCGGGGACCCATTTGTCGCAGGTGATGAAGAATTCGCGTTCGGATTGGCCTTGTGGGATGAGTAGACCGTTGAGGCCGATGTTGTCGACGTAGACGCCGTGGGGGAGGTTTCGGCCGGCATCGTGTTTGCCGAGGTTCACGGCGGTTTTGTGTCCATTTCGTTCGATAAAGACTTTGGCGGCGATGGTTTGGCCGGGGCGAATGGTAATCTGTTGGGGCTCAACACGAACTTTCAGCTTTGGCGGATCGAGGAGTTTAATGTTTTTGAGGGGAGTCAATTCATGGGTGACTTTCTTGCCATCGATCGTAGCCGTGGCGGTGATTTTGAGTTCCTTGATTTTGGGTTCGGGAGCATTGGGATCGGCATGGATGGCTCCGTAAGCCATGATCTGGCCGGGTTGAACGGTGATCGGTGTGGTGACGTGAAGGCCGGTGGGTGGTTGGGCGATGTCGATTTGGATGGGGCCGTTGTAATTATCGAGGCGTTTGACTTTGAAACTGAACTCCCGCCCGGCACCTTTGGGGATGCCGTCTTGGAACTGATTGGTGGTGAGTTTGAAGTCGGGTTTGGGAGGACGTGCTTCGAGTGTGTATTTGTAGTCTTTGCCGTGTTGTCCACGAATGTCGGAAATGCGTAGCAGGTACTCGCCGCATTGGGTGGCTTTGAAGGTTAGGATGGAATCTTTCCCGTGGGTTCGGGAGGGATCATCATCGTTTTCGTAGGGGATGGAAAAGGTGGGGAGGCCGTTGGGTTGGGGAGTTTCTTCGGCTGCCAGAGGCTTTACAATGTAGGCAGGTTGGCCGAGGGGGTGGGCCAGGGGCGTGGTGTCGAAGAGGGTTTCGCGATCTCCATAGCCGGGGTAAACGATGTAACCGCTATCCGGGCCACGGGGGTAGTGCCAGAGCTTGACGACTTCTCCGTTCACGTAGAGGAGTTGATTGAGGGTCATTTCGTCCTGTTTGAAGAGGCGGAAGTCGCCGGAGGTTTGGGAGTTTTTTCCTCGGAAGGTGAGCCAGGATTCTTTGGTGGCCTGGAGGCTGATTCTTTCAACCGGAGTGCCGTCGGGATGGAGAATTTGTAGTTTGGAATCGAGCGGGGATTTGTTTCGGGCTGCGTGTACTTCAAAGACCCATGTCTCGCCTTTGGTGGCGGAGAATTTGTAGAGGTGGGCAGGGGAGTCGAGATGGGAATCCACTTTGGAGGGGAGTTGGAGAGGAGTGGACTTCGAGGATGGAGTGGACAGACTGGGCGGAGTGGACTTTTGGGATAGAGTGGACTGGGGGGAGATGGGGTTGAGGTGTGGGAGGGTCCAGGTTTTGGAGGTGCCGTCGGCGGCTTGGGTGGTCAGGGTGGTGCCATCTTTGGAAAGCTCGTGGTGGAGGATTTCGGATTCGTGGGCAAAGCGAACTTGAAGGAGTGGGTTGATCCTGGGTTTGTTTAGGCTGAGGAGTTTCCAGAGGCGGATTTGTTTATCGGCTCCGGTGGCGAGGAAGTGTTTCCCGTCGGAGGTGATGGAGACGGTGTATTGCTCCGCTGTGGGTTGGGAACGGGTGTCGAGAAGTTGGCCGGTTTGAGTGTTCCAGATTTTGATGGATTGGTCGGCACTGGCACTGGCGAGAGTCTGGCTGTTGGGAGCCCAGGATATGGAGTGCACGGCTCCATTGTGGCCGGAGAGTTTTCGTAAAGGTTTTCCGCTTTTTGTACTCCAGAGCTGGATAGTGGAATCGTAGGAGGCGGTGGCGAGAGTTTGGTTGTCTGGGGAAAATGCCAGGGCGGTGATGACGTCTTTTTGCTGTCCTTTCAGAAAAGATTTGGGGCGACCTGTGGTGACACTGTAGACAATCGCGTTGCCTCGGAGTCCGGTGATTCCAGAACCTGCGGCAATGAGTTGGTTATCGGGTGAAAAGGCGAGGGCATTGACTTTCCCTGGAAGGCCACGGTGTCGGAATTTTCCGAATTGTACGGTTTGGTAACTTCCGGTTGCCTGGATCTTTCCATTTGGAGAGGTGGCTTTGGCTGTGATTTTGAGTTCTTCTTTGGATCCAGGAAACTTGGGTGTGACCAGGTTGGACAGGATGGAGATGTCTCTTGCTGGTCCTTGGGCTCCGGCTTTGACCCACTCCTGGAGGGTTTGGATTTGGGCTTGGTTCAACTGCGGTTCTTTCCGCGGTGGCATGTGGGGTTTCTTGGTGTGGGTAATGGTTTGGATGAAGTAGGATTTTTCCGGGTTGCCTGGAATAATGGCGACTTTGGATTCGCCGCCTTTCATTAGGTTGGCGTAGGTTTCTACAGAGAATTCAGCCTCGGGTTCATCATTGTTGTGACAACCAGCACAGTATTGGCGGAGGATGGGGGCGATGTCGTTCTGGAAGTCGGGGGCGGCGGAAGTGAAGAGGGGGAGAAGGAGGAGAAACAGGGACAGACACGGACGGACACGGACTGGCACGGACACACGGACTGGCACGGACGGGGTGTTGTGGAAATGGGGGTGGAAAGAGTACTGCTGCATGGTAAATTGTCCGTGTTCGTCTGTGAGTCTGTGTTCGTCCGTGCCTGTCCCTGTCCGTCCGTGTTTTACAAAATCCATCAATGCTGAAAGAGAAACTCCCGGCTGGTCATCAGTGCCCAGAACAAATCTTCAATGATCGTTCGCTTTTCATCACCTTTGGCTTCAGCCAGAAGCTTCTGAAGCTGGCTGCGTTCTTTCTCTGTTGGAAACCTTGAAACGCAGAGCAGGTAAGCTTCGTCCAGGATATCGTTGGCATCTTTATCCAGCAGTGGACTGACGCAGCTATTCTTGGCATTGAGCTGTTTGTTCAGGGTATCTCCATTGGAAAGGTGGAGTATCTGAACCATGCTGGGTTTGTCGGAACGTTCACATTCGCAGGTGATTTCGCGTTCATTGCGTCCAAAGGTTTTCAGGAAGTAGGAGGTGACGGCGGAGTCGTAGAGTTGGAGTGCCCGGGTCCCTTCTTTATAAAACTTTGTATCCTGTGTACTGCCGTCGGAGATGGTGATTTTATTGAACTTGGTCTTGGCTTGGGTGACCGAAGTGATCGCGTCGTAGAGAGTCTCGGCCATCAATCGTCTTGGGTAGTAGCGGGAAAAGAATTTCGTGTCATCTTCATTGCCGGGAACCGGGACGGAAGATCTGCGGTAGGCATTGGAGCGAAGGATCAATCGCATGAGACTTTTGAGGTCGTATTGGTGATCAACCAAGTGTTGGGAGAGGGCTTCAAGGAGCGGTTCATTGGAGGCGGGGTTGGTTGTCCGAAGGTCGTCCACCTGGTTGACAATGCCAATGCCGAAGAAGGCGGCCCAGATGCGGTTGGCAATGGATCGTGTGAAATAGGGGTTGTTCGGCGAAGTCATCCATTCGGCGAGGATTTCGCGGCGATCTTGGGTGTCGTGTTGCGGAATGGGGGTGGCGTCCAGAGGTGCAGGCGGGCGTGGTTTGCCAGTGCGGGGTTGGATCAGGTCTCCTGTAGATGCGACATAGAGTGTGCGGTGGCCATCACCACTTCGGGCATCGCCTCCCCAGCCTTTGGCCCGGACTCTGGCAAAGAGATTGGCAAAGGAGTAATACTGGTCATTGGTCCACTTTTCGAGGGGGTGATTGTGGCATTTTGCGCAGTTGATGGAGAGGCCCATGAAGGCTTGGCTGATGTTCTCTGCCATGTTCTCTGGATCTTGGTGAAGAGCGTAGAAATTGGTGGCTCCATTCTTGGTGCTTTCGCCTTTGGCAGTAACGACCTGGCGAGTGATTTCATCCCAGGGTGTATTGTTCGCAACTTGTTTACGAATCCATTGGTAGTAGGCTTTGACTGCATCAGGACGGAGTTTTTTGCCTGTGACGAGAAAGATGTCAGACAGACGGTAGGTCCAGTAGTCAACGAACTCCGGGCGTTCGAGGAGATGGTTGATCAGTTTGTCGTGTTTGTCCGGAGAGTCGTCGCTTAGGAAGGTACGGGTTTCTTCCGGCGTGGGGAGGATACCAATGGTGTCGAGATAGGCCCGGCGTATGAATTCGGAGTCGGTTGCCGGTTTGGAAGTTGGGAGGTTGAGTTGGATCAGTTGGTCGTTGATCTTTTCATCAATGATGTTGCGGGGAGGCAGGAATTTGGTGGTGGTGGATTTTCGGGGCCATGGAGAAGTGATGCGGGCTATGGCGATCTGGCTGGAGTACCATGCTGTGATGGCCCCTTCGCCGTATCCGAGGACGGTGGCTTTGCCAGTTTTGTTATCAATCTTAGCAAGGGTGGCATCAGTTGAGGTGAAGAGGGTCCATGGAGTCACATCACGTTTGGAGCCGTTGCTGAAAAAGGCGGTAACTTTGAATGGCTGCTCCTTGCCTTTCTTGAGGAGGGAATGAGGGGGAGAGATTTCGATGTGGTCAATGATGGGGTCATCTTGGGAGGGGCCCGGAGCTCCTTGTTGAATCCATGTGGCCAAGGTCTTGTAATCGGGGGAATCTTCGTGAAGGACTTTGCCGCCTTTGTGCTTGAGGGCGGCAGTCGGTTTGGTAAGGAGTAGGCTGCGGGAGGGATCGGCAGGTTCGATGCGGCGGCTGTTGGCGTGGCGAGTGATATTGTAATGATCAGACGTGGGATCGTAGGCATTGAGGGAAAGCCGAAATCCGCCTTTGCCAGCTATGGCACCGTGGCAACCACCGCCGTTGCAGCCAGCTTTGGAGAGGATGGGGAGGACGTCGTGGCGGAAGCTGATGGTGGGGGCCGCTTGGAGGAGTGGGGTGAAGAGGAGGAGTGGAAGGAGGAGGGATAGGTAGGGGGAGACACGGACTGGCACGGACTGGCACGGACGGTCATGGACACACGGACGGGCACGGACGGGGGACGGCGTTAGAGTGGGCTGTGGAAGACTAGGCTGGAGCATCGGGAGGTGTCCGTGTTCGTCCGTGTTGTCTCTGACAGTCCGTGTCTGTCCGTGTTTGTCCGTGTTTCTCATTTCACGCAAAAAGTTCATGAATCGGGTTGGCTCCAAAGTCGACGAGTGGAAACGGTCGTCCCGCAGGTCCTGGAAGTAGAGCCTTGGGATTCAGCCCCAGGCTTTCGAAGATAGTGGCGACGACATCGGCCGGTGGGACTGGCCGTTCAATGGGAAGGCCCCCAATCGGATCACTTTTTCCGATGACTCGACCGCCCTGAACGCCTCCGCCTGCGAAGGAAACTGTGAAGCATTGTGGCCAGTGGTCTCGACCACCGGCGGGATTGACTTTTGGGGTCCTGCCAAACTCGGCGAGGGTGGTGACAAGGGTGTCACCGAGGAGTCCGCGTTGGTCGAGATCTTCGATGAGGGCGCTGTAGCCCTGGTCGTACATGGGAGCGACTTGCTCCTTCATTTGCTGGACGGAAATGAAGGGTTTGGAGCCATGGATGTCCCAGGAGAGTTCGTTGAAGACGGTGAGGAAGCTGTTGACTGTGATGAGTCGGACTCCGTTTTCCACCAATCTTCGTGCCAGGAGGCAGCATTGTCCGAATCGGTTCATGCCGTAGCGTTCTCGGGTGGATTGTTTTTCCTGGGAAAGGTCAAAGGCGGCACGGGCCTGTTCACTGGTCATCATGCGGAAGGCGGCCTGAAAATTGTCGTTGAGAAGACGGGCGTCTTCACTGGCTTCAAAGTTTTTGACCGAGCCGTCGATGATCTCCCGCATCTTGCGGCGGCGGTCGAGTCGGGCGGCTCCAACGAGATCGGGCGGCAGCAGGTCCGGGACTTTGAAGTCTTTCTTGGAGGGGTCGGCATTGAGGGCGAAGGGATCGTGGGCTTTGCCCAAAAATCCTCCGGCTTGGCCATTGGGGAGATTGCCGCCGCCGCGACCCATGAGTTCAGGTAGGACGACGAAGGGGGGAAGGTCAGACTTGCGGCCGAGGAGGTGGCTGGCGACGGCTCCGGCATGGGGAGTTTGGATGCCTCCAGTGAAGCGGCGTCCGGTTTGCATGATTTGCCAGCCTGCATCGTGGACGGCGGCTCCACCATGATAGACGGAGCGGACGAGGGAGAATTTGTCGGCAATCTTGGCGTGTTTGGGGAGGATTTCCGAGATGTCGATGTCCGGTGACTTGGTGCGAATGGGTTTGAAAGGTCCTCGGATTTCGCTCGGAGCATCAGGCTTCATGTCCCAGAGGTCGACATGGCTGGGGGCACCGAGATTAAAGATCATGATGCAGGCTCGGTCTTCGTGGCCGGGGCGAATGGCATCCTGTTCTTTGGCGGCCAAGAGTTGAGGAAGGGATAAGCCGATGGCAGAGAGTGAGCCGAGTTGGAGAAATTCACGGCGTTTGAGGTGGCTGCCTCCGCAGATGGAGGCGTTTTCTTCAGCTAGGAAATCAAACATGGTAAGTGGACGGAGTGGACAGGGTGGACTTAGAGGTTGGTGAGGGGGGCAAGTTTACTGGCCTTTTTTATCGGTTCATGGGGAGTGTTGATAAAATCGCATTCGTTTCCAAGTGGAAATCTAGGAAATTGGCTTGAAGGCTGTGGGCTCTGGAGCTGTATTTCGTCGTATTATGAAAACATTTACCTTCTTCCTGCTCTCTTTTGTCTTAATATCCGTTCGCTTGGTTTGCGCTGCTGAAGCCGGGTTTACGGTTGAAAAGAAAGGGGCAAATGCAGTGGTGAAATATGATGGGGAGTTGGTGACTGAGTATGTGACGGACCAGTCCAATAAACCGTTTCTCTGGCCGGTGATTGGACCTGGAGGTGCAAAGATGACCAGGGCTTACCCGATGAAAGATGTGGATGGGGAGAGAAAAGATCATCCGCACCACCGTTCTGTCTGGTTTGGGCTTCAGAATATGGGTGGTTTTGATACCTGGCATGAAGCCAGAACGATTGAGGAACGCAAGGGGTCAGCTGAGTTGAAAAAGAAGAGGTTGGCGGGCTTGGGCTCCACTGTGCATCGGGAATTTTCGAAGCTGGAAGGTGGGAAGGATTCTGCGGTGATTGTGGCGATCAATGATTATGTAGGGAGCAATGGAAAGAAATTGATGTCCGATGTGCGGACTTTGACTTTCACAATGGGGGAAGATCGGTTGGTGCTGGACTTTGACATGGTTTTTAATGCCGAGTACGGGGATTGCCCGGTGAAAGATATGAAGGACTCCGGGTTCTGTGTTCGGGTGCCGACTTCCATGGATGTGGATAGCAAAAAGGGCGGAAAAATTCTCAATAGCGAAGGCCATACAGACAAGAGTGCCTGGGGGAAACGAGCGACTTGGGTGAGCTACACTGGACCTGTAAATGGCAAGACCATGGGCGTTGCGATTCTCAATCATCCTGCCAGCTTCCGCCATCCTACTCCGTGGCACGTTCGCACTTACGGGCTTTTTACTGCGAATCCTTTTGGTACTAAATCTATCGCCAGGGAAAAGGATGGTTCCTTCGTCCTGAAGTCCGGGAAATCCTTTGCTTTGCGTCACCGGGTCATCTTCCACGAGGGGAATACCGAAGAGGCGAATATTCCTAAAGCTTGGGGGGAATACTCCAAAATAAAGTAATCATTGGCGGCTATCGGGTTTAATTTTTGGATTTGTAAAGAAAAAAATTAGGCTTTTTTTGGAAATATTGGGGTAAGGGGTGTATAGTGGGTACGTGCGTTCGTTCTAACGCATGTTCTACCTAAACTAAACCTATATCATTAAATGGAGGATGTGAAAAATGGCAGCTTACCCGCTTATCAATATGCCGACATTCAAAGGGAATGCGGATGAAAAATTACGTCAGGCCAATTTATGGGCAGCTCAGAATTGCCCTGGTCGTGAGTTCACTCTTGAAGAAATTGCTAGACTGATGGGAGTGACTCGTGAACGAGTTCGTCAAATCGAATTCCGAGCTCTTCGGAAATTAAGACACCCTACCCGTAGTGTGATGCTGACGGACTAAGACAGGAAAGATAGATCTGTCAGTGGGCTACCCGAAAGCGGATTGTTTTTGAAATCAATCCCTTTCAGGTAGCCTTCTTTTTTGCCCAAATTACAAGGGCTTTTCCATAATTTGAACGCTGAGGAATTGCCCGAATTTTTTCCCGGCTTCTTCAAGAATGCCGACTTTGCGGAACCCTAATTTTTCGTGAAGAATTAGGGAGGATTCATTGGGGAGGGAAATCAGGACGTAGGCTCGATGGAGTTCCGGGTGCTTTTCAAGGCGTTCGAGTAGTGCCATGTATAACTTTTTACCAATCCCTTGTCCTGTGAAATCCTTATGCAGGTAAACACTGGTCATGACGGAGGTGTAGTATGCGGCACGGGGGTGATAGCGAACACTGGCTGCGAAGCCGACAACCTTGCCATCTTGCTCGGCAACCAGGATTTGATAGGGACCATCTTCCGTAAATTGTTGGAGCCATTCTTCGCGATCTTGCACAGAGACGGTCTCGACCTCAAAGGTGATCGAGGTGTGGGCGATGTAGTGATTGTAGATTTCGGCAATGGGAGCCGCATCCTGGGTGATGCCGAAACGTATGTTCAGAGTATCCGTTTGTTTTGTCATGTTGCGAAACTGTGAAGCTTTACCGGCGATATCCTAAACGAGCCCGTTGCATCGTTCTTTTTTGAGTACGTATGCTTCGGGCTTTGCGGGCTTCTTTGGCCAGTCTTTTGAATTCACGGGATTCCAGGTCCGTGATCTCTTTATTTTCCAATGCCTCGTTGATCAGGCGTATGTGGTGACCGTAACGATGTGGGTCATGAATGGCTTCCATGGAGGCATCGCGGAGCATAGCTGCATTCCACTTTTTACTGGATTCCACCCCGTGGTCTGTGTCCAGTTTGATGCGTTGGCGAATGAAGTCGGCTTTGGAAATTTGGTCTGCGGCGAGGGATGTGTTGAGCGCCTCAATGTTCTGGTGGTAGGTGCTGACAGTGGCGCAGTGGGTGAGGAGGAGTAACGCTAGAAATGCAGCAAGGATTTTGCCGAATGGGTATTTTCTGGGGGGTGAATATTGAGGAGGGTTCATTTTGGACCTATCCTGACGGATTCCATACCCCTGTCGCAATCAGGTTTTTTCCAGAATTGGTGGTTTGGGTGCCCTGAATACTAGAGTTTTCTTAACGAACCTGGTTTTTGCGGTAGGCCAGTGTCGGCACTGTGCATGGCGGCAAAGCAGAAGGCTAGACTGTCGAGATTGTCTCGGGCATTGTTATTGGGTTGGCGGTTTTCTTCGAGGGAGGTGAGGAGTTCGCCCATAGTGCCTTCGAAGCCGTTTTCGAACCAGCAGCCCTTGAGATGTGGACTGGCTTGACCTTCTTCTGTCCAGAGTTGGACGGATTGTTCATTGAGTCCGGGGCCGAAGGCTCGGAGTGTGCCTTTGCTTCCGCAGATGGTGGTGGTGTCCTGCTGGCCGTATTGGACATGAGCATTCAGGTTGATACGGACCTGGGTACCTTCAAAGTCGGCTACGACCTGGGCCAGGAAGGGAGGTTTTATCGTTTGCCAGGAGTTCCTTTGTACGGAAGCGTATACTTGCTGGCAGGTTTTTCCGGGGAGGAAAGCTCTGGAAATGTCAAACCAGTGGATGCCGAAATCGTAAAGCAGGAGGTGGTGAATTTCTTCGAATGGAGTGTTGGCGGTCCATGTGTGATCGAAGTGCAGGTTGAAGTCTACAGAAGCGACTTCTCCGATGATTCCCGCTTCAATGGCTTTGCGGCAGTAGGCAAAGTGGGGAGCCCAGCGGCCATTTTGGTTTACGGCGAGATGAACTCCGTGTTGGTCGGCGAGGTCGACGAGTTCCTGACCCAGGTCGAGGTCGGTCACGAAGGGTTTTTGGCTGAGGATGTGTTTCCCGGCTCGGATGCAGTCGCGGAGTATTGGAGTGCGGTGTTCCGGATGGAGAGCGATGTCGACGACGGTGATTTCTTGATTTTCAATGATACTGGAAGGGGAGTCGGAGACGGTGGCTTGTGGATAAAATTCACGGGCTCGTTCTTCCGCCCGTTGGTGGTCCACATCGCAAATGGCGGCAACTTCGAGCCCCATGGCTCTGTAAGCCCGGAGGTGGTATTCGGCTATGCCGCCTGCGCCGATGAGGCCGATTTTCGGCTTTTCACCACGAGGTTCGGGTGGGAGGTAATCAAGTTGGGGGGCTGGAAATTCTCCGCCTTCCTGGAGTTCACTCAAGCCGTATTCGGACATCAGGTTGTATGCTGTAAACTGTTTTTATACTATCTCTCATAATAAATTCTCTAAACTCTTTCGTGCTAACTGGAGGGGCGGTTTCCTAAACGCCCGTGCCTTTAGGCGGTTAGGAAACCGCCTCTCCGAGAATTTCGTCATGAAATAGGAAATTGCTTTTGAGAACCACTATAATTCCTTGAAAAGATGAATGACGTTCCAAGTGTTTATAATCCTGGATATTCTTAGAGTTGAATGATCTGCCGAGTTTCGGCACTTCGGTAGGCGGCATCGACGAGGAGTTGCCCAGTTCTGGCGACTTCGAGAGAGAGTGGGCCGGTGATGGGTTCGTTGTTGGCAATGCAGTGGGTGAAGTATTCGATGGGGTTTTGGAAATCGAGTTCCCGGACGGGTTCGTCGTAGCCTTCAGGGTGTTCACGATCCTGGATGCGAAGGGTTTGGGCGTAGTCGGGGCAGGCGATGGTGCCGTCAGTGCCTTTGATGATGAAGCCGCAAGTGGGTTGAGGCTGGTTGACCCAAGGGTCGGTGAAGGTGCCCCAACGGGTTTCAAATTTGGAAAGTCCCACGTCGTAACGGATCATGGTGATGCTGTGTTCGTCGACTTCCAGACCTTGTGGAATGTCCGTCATGCACTGGACTTCGAGAGGTTTGTTGGAGCCATGATACCAAGTGCCGAGGGTGGTGCCGTAGCCGAGATAATCGAGGAGGGAGCCTCCGCCGCGTTCTTTGCTGTACCACCAGGAGGCGGCTTTGTCTTCGGTGGTCGGATTGGTTTCGACTTTGTCGGCGGTGTGGTAAAGGGGGCCTCGATTTCCGCCGTAGTGGGAGACTTCTGTGACTTTTCCGATGCGGCCTTCTTCGATCAACTTGTGGGCCGTGTAGTTTCCGGGGAGCCAGCGGAGGGGCCAGTTGATGGCGAGTTGTTTGCCGGTCTTTTCCATGGCGGCGATCATGCGGTCCGCATCCGCAAGACTGGCCGCAAAGGGTTTTTCCATGAGGATGTGGACTCCGTAGGGTGCGACTTTTTCAGTCCAGTCAGCATGTTCTGCCGTGGCGGGGCAGAGGATAACGATGTCGGGCTGCGCTTTTTCCAGGCACTCCCGGTAATCGGTGAATACTTTATCGGGCGTTAATCCAAAGTTGTCGATGGACATTTGCATCCGCTCGGGTTGTTCGTCGCAAATGGCGACAAGCTCGGAGTAGGGGTGTTCATGCACCATGCGGAGGAGGTCTCCCATGTGCATGTGATCGAAGTTGATTCCGGCAATTTTCATAGGAAGCTGCAGGTTGGGGTTTTGTGGGGAGGGATTAAAGGTTGCGGTTGTAGCCGATGGTGAAGCCGTAACCTCCGGCATCGGCAATGCGGTCTCCTTCGATCCGGGTGGAATCCGGGGAGGAGCCGTAGGCGGCATCAAAGAAGAAGTGGGAGATTCTGGCTGTCATGCCTGTGGAGAATTGCCATGTGGTGTCTCTGGCTGCGGTGTCGACACCGATACCGCCGTGCAGGGCGAGGTATTGGGTTATGCCTTGTTGGAGGCCGAGGGAGATCATTCTGCGGTTCATGTCTGCAACGACGGGGGATTCGATTTCCAGAATGTCAAAATCGATGCCGATGGTGCCTGCATAATTGGGGTTCAGGGAATATTTGAATGCGGTGCCGAGGCGAAGAGTTGGGTCCAGTCGCACTTTGG
>CAYSOI010000006.1:26331-34580 GCA_964432425.1 uncultured Opitutales bacterium
AGGGAATATTTGAATGCGGTGCCGAGGCGAAGAGTTGGGTCCAGTCGCACTTTGGATTGTCCATCGGGAGATTTGAAGGTGGGGGAGAGTAGGTTTTCGGTGGCAATGCCAAAGCTCCAGCGTTCGCCCAGTGTGAAGATCATGCCGAGGTCGATGTCGAATTCGTTGGTATGCTCGATATTGGGCTCATCTTCCATGGCTTTGATGATGTCAGTCATGCTGCTGGCGGGGTCGGTTATTTTGAGATTGCTGGTGGAGACTCTACCGTGGAGATATTTGATGGAGGGTGTGATGTGGAGGTGATCTTCCAGCAGGGAGAATCCAAAACTCCATTCGGCTTCCTTGAGGTCGAAGTGCATGATCTTGAGGCCAGACAGGTTTTCCAAATCTTCAGAGCCGCCAGCATTGATTCGAGAAGCTCGGTCCACGCTGATTTCTTCGACCATGGAGCCCATGAGAGCTAATATCTCTTCCAAGCGAGCATGTTCCGAGAGAGCTTGGGTATTCGGGGTGGTTGGATTTACGGCAGCGGCGGTTTCATCGAGCAGAGCTTGTACGTGATCTCTTGTCGATTGGGCTGCGGTTGGGTCTTGTGCGTAGGTCAGTACTTTGTCAATCAGTGCGGTATCTGTGGGTCTTTCGGGTACGGAGCTAAGATTGTCGATGGTGAGGCTGCCTGCGGTGGTTGCAATGCCTGTATTCGGGTCCCGGTCTGAGTAAAAGAAGGACTCTTCGGTGATCCCCTCAAACTTGGCTCCTGCATCATAATTGGCTTTGGCTCCCATAAACTTGAAGTTGCTGAGCCGCATGCCGAAGCGATTCCAATTTACCTGAAGGCTGCCCTGGGTGGAGATTTGGGTCCCGGTATCTGAGCCGTCGAGGGCGGAGGCATCGATGGTCAAGAATTTGTTGATGTTAGCGAGGTCTTTTGTCGGGTTGTCGGAACCAACATAGGTATTGGTTAATAATCGGTCGAAGGCGGTTTCCAAGCCGGATGTGCTGAATTTGGAGAACAATGTGTCCGCATGATTGACCAGGTCTCCTTGGTTGGCATAACCTTTGGTGTAGCTGCCGCTAATGCTGAATTCTCTTTGGATTGCACTGACGGCGGGATTGCCCTGTAAGGCTCCCACTCCCTCTCGAAAGGCCACTTCGGAACCAGACCTGGCAATTGTCGAAGGGCTGACAGAAAGCCATGGGCTAGCTTGAAGGGAGAGGGACAACAGGCTTGCGACGAGTAGAAAGGGTGTTTTCCAACACAAGGTGTTATTCATGCCGAAAAAAAGAGCATTTCCCGAAGGAGGGTCAAACTAATTGAGGGGGGAAAGAGTGGATTGTGCAAAGATTCCACCTCAATCTTCGTCTTCCACTACCTTTGTCTTTTTACGACTGGGAAGGGAAGAGGAGCGGACATGCTGGCCGTTTTGGAGGATTTTGTAGGGTTGGTCGAGACGTTCGCAGGCGGCACGGAATTCTTCCGGGGATTCTGTGTTGAATTCAAACATGTCAAAATGGTGAGGTATGGCAATGCGGGCTCCGATGGCTTTGGCGAGGGCGGCAGCTTCCGTGCCATTGAGGTTTCCGGCGACCCGGCGTTCGGGTTTGTTTCCATTGATGGGGACGAAGGCGATATCGATGTCGTGTTTGAGGAGTTCCGGGACGAGGCCTTCGTGCCAGAGGGTGTCTCCGCTGTGATAGATGGACCAGCCTGCAAACTTTACGATGATGCCGATGAAGTGATTACGGCCTGCCTGATCGGTTTTGATTTCATTGTGTGCGGCGGCCACCGCGTGAAATTCAAAGCCTGTGGCCTGGACCATTTTGCCTTCATCCAGGCCGATCAATTCCGGAAGTTGGCTACCCAGGCGTTCTTCGGCGAACTCGATGTTGGCTTCGGGAAGGACGAGTTGGAGCTTGGGGTTGGCCTTGAGGAGGGCATGGATGGTTTCGGCGTCGAGGTGGTCGGTGTGATTGTGGGTGGAGGTGATGACGCTGATGTCGTTCAACTCCGCCGGTTCCACTACTTTTTCAGTGAGCCGAACGTGGGGTTTGTCTGTAGTTTTGTATTTTTCGGTCAGAGAATCCGAAAGGTAAGGGTCGAAAAACAAGCCTCGTCCCTGCCACTTGATCAGGAATCCACTTTGCCCCATCCACCACATGTCAAAATGTTCTGTATGGGGTGAGGCTTCATTATAATTTTCCAGAAATTCCCGATCTTGAAGGACGGGGACTTTCATGGGTTGGCCTGATGATTCGGGAGGGTTCAATGGGAATTAAGCGATAAGAGAGTAGAATTGGAATGCTGGGGAGCGGGAGGAAGTCAATCCCCGTTCACTCCTTATTCGATTCCAAGTTCACGTCGCACAATGTGGACTCCTTCGACCATGTTGACGAGTTTTTCTTCGGTGGCCCATCTGGCAGTCTGGCTGAGTCCGCAATCCGGGGAGAAGGACAGGCGTTCCGGTTTGGCAAATTTCAGGCAACGGCGTACATTTTCGGAGACGAGTTCCGGAGTCTCGATAAAGTAGCTTTTTACATCGATGATGCCAACGGAAACATCTTTTTCCTTGGCGATCTCTTCGACAATTTCGAGCTCGGCATACTCACGGTTGGCCATTTCGAGGTGAATTTCATCTACATCCAGGTTGAGGAAATCCGGGAAGAGTGGAGCATATTTGCGGTAACCGACGGCATGTCCTTTGAAGTTGCCAAAGCAGAGGTGTGTGGAGAGGCGACATTTTCCAACGATGCCCTCGACGGTGCGGTTGAAGAGGTTGACCATGCGGCGGGTGTCCTCCTTGTAGCCGTAGCAGCTCATGCTGGGTTCATCGACGGTGATTTCCGTGCAACCGGCTTCCACGAGGTCAATGAGTTCCTGACGAACATGGGGCAACAGAGCATCGGCGATTACCCATCGGTCCGAATACTGTTCATTGGGAAGGATTCTTCCGGCGAGAGTAAACGGACCGGGGAGGCTGGCTTTGAGGGTGGGGCCATCTTCCGGGGCGAGGGAGGCAAAGCGGTTGAATTCACGTACGGCACCAAAGCCATTGGGAACATCCAGTTCGCCGATGATTTGGTGTTTGCCGCGTTGGTCATGAGCGGGTGGGCCGAAGACGCGGCGAGTGCTGGTCTCCATGTCAATGCCGGCGATGTAGGCGTAGAAGGAGAGATTGAAGTCGAAACGGGATTGCTCACCATCGGTGATGACATCGAGCCCGGCTGCAATTTGATCCCGTATGGCAACGGCGACTGCATCATCCTGCATTTCCATAACGTCGGCAGGGCCGAATTGTTCAATGTGTTCACTGGCGAAAATGAGCCATCCAGGGAAAGGGTAACTGCCGATAACGGTGGTGCGAAGTGGATTTGGTTGCATGGTTGTAAGTTCTTCGTTCTTTGTGCTTGGTTCTTTGTTTAAGTGGCTGGGTTGTCAGGTATGTCGGTAGAGTCGGGAGAGTCTGTCGGCGTGTTCATCATAGGCGGCTTCAAAGATTTCTGTGGCCCGTTCTTTGCCGAGAATATTAGCTGCGGCCAGGGCTAAGGGAGGTTGGCCTGCTGCCGTGAGTCTTTGAGCCACTTCTGCCTTGATGGAATTGATGAGAAGGGCACCTCCCACGGTCGACCCTGGGGCTACCGGCATTTCCATACCTTCGATGTTTACCATGGCATCGCCGATGGGAGCACCGGTATCGAGCACAAGGTCTGCGAAGTCGCTTAGGGTCTTGCCGTCCTCCCGCTTGCTTTGGGAAGCTTCGGCGTGTAGCTTACTGTGAATGGCGACCACTTTGATGCCTTTGGCCTTAAATTCTTCGGCCATTTCGACGGGCACGATGTTGGTGCCGCTGGAAGAGACCACGATCGCCGTGTCCTGATCACTTAACTGATAATTGCGGAGAATTCGGGCGGCCAGACCGGAGACATTTTCCAGAAACATGGCCTGTCTTTGGCCATTGGCTCCCACGACCAGATTGTGAAAGGTCAGGGACAGCTCCACAATGGGGTTGAAACCAGGGAAGCTACCATACCGTGGCCACATTTCCTCGACTAGAATGCGGCTATGTCCGCTGCCAAACAAATGCACCATTCTGCCGGCCAGTATGGTTTCGGAAAACCAATCGGCTGCCTGTTGTATTTCGGGCAATTGTTGTCGGACAACGTTGACCAGATTGTCGGATTTATTGAGAAATTCTTCTGCTGGGCTCATCATTTCTAAAATGATTTCAAATCTTGCTTATTTTCAATACAGAAAGGAGGCATTAGTTGGGAAGTTTTCCGTTGCGTTCCAAAGATCGATAGAGTGCTCCGTAGGCTCCCGCCCATTCCTGGTTTTCCGCAATTCGCAGTTCGACCGTGTGTCCCTGAGGTCGCCATTCGATCTTGTCGAGTTCTTGCTTCAAGGGGGCCAATAGAGCATCGTTGGCTTTAGTGATGCCGCCCGTGAGGAGGATGGTTTCGGGGTCAAGAATGTTGATCAGGGAGCAGATGCCGGCAGCTAGGGATTTGATGGACTTTAGGAATACCTGGGAGGCAAATTCGTCTCCTGCGAGGTGGGCATTCAGTAGGGCTTCGGTGTCTTCAAACTGGTACTGGCTACGCTCTTTTAGTGTGCACTCTCCGATACAATCTTCGAGACTTCCGGGGGTTCCGACGCAATCCGGGAAACCTTCGGGGTTCAGGCTCATGTGTCCGAAATGTCCGCCCCGTCCAATGTGTCCGGTGAGGAGTTGCCCATTGACAATGGCGGCTCCGCCGACTCCGGTTCCGAGAGTCAGCAGTAACACATTCTCCTTTTGCAGGGCGGCACCTTTCCAGTTTTCTCCAAGCAGGGCGGCATGGGCATCATTCAAAATGGTGACTTGATCGTTTCGCTCACACAAGTCGGTCCAGTTTAAGTTTTCAATTCCATCCAGTTTTCCCGGTAAACTGAGAATGCAGGAACTGGTTTGGTCGGCGATTCCTGGTGCACAGATCCCAATACAAGTTGCTGGATCGGATGCTTTTCGTTCCCATGTCAGGACTTGTTCGCCAATGGTGGCTTGCCATGTCGGAAAGCCCTCGGTCCATTCGCCATCATGAGTGGGTTTGGAGCAGGTCTCAATGACTTGTTCGGTCTCCAGGTCATAGGCGAGAAACTTGATGCGTGTTCCTCCAAGGTCTATGCCGATTCCGAACTTCATGATTGCGCCTTGAATTGACCATCGGTGATACACCAGCCGCCATCCACCGCGAGGACTTGTCCGGTAACGAATTTCGAGCCTTCGGTGAGGAAGTACACGACAGCAGCATCCAGATCCTCCGCCAGTCCGGGGCGACCGCCGTCCAGAGGTTGCTTGGAGGAAACAAAGGAAGATATTTCGTGATCACTCATGGCCCGGCCTGCCATGGGGGTATCTGTTAAGGCTGGAGCAATGACGTTGGCCCGGATATTTTCTGCGGCATAGGTGGCTGCTATCGAACGGGTGAACCCGATGGCCGCAGCCTTGGTCGCGGCATAAGTGTGGGCGGAAAAGTATTTGGAGGACGGGCTCATGCCCAGTACCGAAGCCATATTGAGAATTGCACCGCCAGCACCTTGTTTCCGGAATTGTTGGATGACGGCCCGGTTTGAGTACATCAGGGACTTGAGATTTATATCAATGGTGAAGTCAATGCCTTCGTCCGTCGCTTCATGGATGGCTCCATCCCCTTTGGATCTTCCACTGGCTCCAGCTACATGATATAGGCCGTCAATCTTCCCCCATTTTTCCACGACAAGTTGGACCAGTGTTTCAGCAGCGCTGGAGTCCGAAGCATCTCCGGCAATACCGACACCCTGTTCTCCCAGCAAATCCAGGGCCTTCTTGAGATTCTCCGGATTTCTTCCCAAAACGGCGACGTTGTGCCCTGCATTTTTCAATGCCAATGCACCGGAAAGCCCCATTCCTGTTGTACCACCAATAATCAGGTAGTTGT
The DNA here is from genome assembly GCA_964432425.1 of uncultured Opitutales bacterium. Lineage (GTDB taxonomy): Bacteria > Verrucomicrobiota > Verrucomicrobiia > Opitutales > JABJCN01 > JAYPDO01. The sequence goes on from CAYSOI010000006.1 coordinate 32,287, forward strand.
TTCTCATCATTTAATGGAAGCACATTTCTTGCGAAACGGGGTCTTTCGCAAGAGTAATCTAATGAGTGTTGCAATATTGTTAAATTTCTAATCACAATTGTGGCCACATCGCTTCTCATGAAAAAATTTCTAGTTCCGGCCGTAGCCTCTTTTCTGTTGTTTCAATGCATTTCACAGGCTCAGAATGACGTTCAGAATGTTGGAAAAAAGACCTTCGCAGAGCAGATTCTAGATGGGTTGAATATCGGGGGGAGTTTTCGTGTGCAGGGCGAATCCAAGGAAGATTATAATTTCTCGGATAGTTCACAATCGTACTGGCTGACCCGGTTCCGGATCCAGAGCCAATGGGATCTAGGGGAGAAGTTGGGCTTTTATATCCAAGCTCAGGATGCACGGGTTTTCGGGGAAGATTCCGGCGGCACTCCTGCGGTCAATCCCGATGCGACACCCAATGGGTTTGAGGACTATTTTGATCTCCGGCAAGCTTACATGGAGGTCATGTTTGAGAAAGCGGAGCTTCGTCTTGGCAGGCAAGAAGTGGACATTGGATATGACCGATTAATCGGTTCACAGAGGTGGCGAAACACTTCCCGTACCTTTGATGGAGCGATGGTGGAATTTGATTTGTCTCCGGCTCGGAACGTGCAACTTTTTCATATGGGGATTACTCCCATCTCTCCTCATGGTTTTGACGATTTTTCCGATATTGGAAATCAATATTACGATTCTACCATCTCTGGAATCGTGATGGATGACAGAGAACTGCTGGCTGGGGCAGATTTGAAATATTACTGGCTGTTTCGCAATAACGATGATTTCGGAGATTCCGTACATACCTTTGGTGGCCTCTACAGCCGTAAGATGGGGGACTATCAGGCGGATTTCGGAGTCGCAGCACAATCCGGGGAATTTGCCAGCCTGGATCAAGAAGCCTGGATGCTGCATGCAGGAATAACCAAGGAGATTGAAGGACTGGGGAGTCTCTACCTTGGTTATGCCTATGCCACGGGGGATGAAGATCCTGCCGATGGTGCACACAACACTTTTGATAACCTCTACCCTAAAAATCACAAAGTGTACGGGCAAATTGATTTCTTTTCCCTGCAAAATCTACACAACTTGGAAATTGCCTTCAAAGGCAAACTGCGGAAGTCCTTGGACTACCGGGTCGCTTATCATGCCTTCTGGTTGGATGAACCCCGTACCGACAATTGGTACCGAACCAATCAGAAGCCTGTTCGGCCCATCACTCCCGCTGGAGATGCCTATGTCGGTAATGAACTGGATTTGTTTGTTCGTTACAAGATCAGTAAGTCCCTTTGGTTGGATGCGGGAGCCAGCCAGTTTTATGCCGGTGACTACGTGGAAGATAGTGGCGATTCGGCATCCGACCCAACCTTCTTTTACGTTTCCTCCAATTTCTTGTTCTAAAATTCACACTCTTCCGGGCGATCTTCTGTTAGGTAAAAACATTTAAAACAGTAGCGGCGGTTTTTTTTGATCATTCCTGAGGTTATCCTTGAGATCGTAGCAAAATCTGCTTCCCTGCTCCTAACCTATAATTTTTGGATCATGAAGTTTCCCAAAGGAAAAGTAGTAAACCAAGAGGCCCTGCATAGCTCGAAAGCTGCATTGCAGGTTCGCGATGATTTTTATAAATCCATCGCAAATTGGCTTACGGATGAATTGCGAAAGGGAGCTGCTGCTGCAGAAGATCCAGAATCTCCCCATTTACTTGGACTTGCTGTTCTGCTTACGGACGAACTCCTCCATCTTTCCCGAGTTGGGGGCAAAAGCCTGGTAAACAATCCCGAAATCAGGGAAGCCGCCCAAGCCATATTTAAATTCGTCACCGATGAATATGATCGGATTGATGACAGGTTGAAAAAGCATCACAGAAGATTTAAGCGAGACCTTGAAGATCTTGAATTTTCTGCAGTAAAGGATCGTCAGATTTTCCAAGGGTATCTTCAGGACCTGGCTCACTCCGAAGAGTACTATTTCATTGCTCGGAAGGTAAAACACATTGCGGAAACTTTGGGGGAAATTGAAAGTAATTACCTTCAGGGTAAGGAAGAAGAAGGCGATTCCTGAGCTTTCCTTCTTCCTCTATCCACGTAGCTGATCCCCTTTTTACTGATGCATTGTGCTTCCCCTTGAAGGTTGGGTCATACCGCATCGAAAAAGGTTTAAGCATTCGTTGGAGTTCACGATTTATCGTGCAAGTGAAGGCAACCATACGCTGAAGCGTGAACTCGTGTGTCCGGCATGGGCATCGTCTAATCATATGAAAA
>CAYSOI010000007.1:0-3594 GCA_964432425.1 uncultured Opitutales bacterium
CCAACCCAAACCCAAGCCACGGCAGACGAGGAATTCTTCCAATCCTTCCTGCAATCGCACTGTGTAGAATGCCACAACCAGAAGAAGCAAAAGGGGAAGTTCCAGCTCCATGATCTGGGGGAGGTGGAGAAGGATCGAAAACGATTTGCGAAAATTCTGGAAATGGTTCGCTCCGGGGACATGCCTCCGGAAGAAGAGCCGCAACCGGATTTGGACGACTTGCAACGAGTTGCCAAATGGATTGAGAAAAAGCTCGGTGTGCAAGGCACGAATCCGACTCAACCTGAAGCCGTTTCAGTGAGACCGCATGAAGGCAACCATCTTCCCCATTCCTTGTTGTTTGGGATTGATCCAGGCCCTTCCATTCCTCCACCACCCAGGACATGGCGACTGTCTCCGTCGGGATATTCCTCAGGGTTGCTGCGGTCGCTGAAGATGGACGAGCGGCAGATTCCGAATATCCCTCATCCCTTCGCTTTGAGGACAGAAGCAGGCATCAAGGATTATTCAGCACTTTACTGGGTGGATGAAGGCACGACGGATGTCCTCATTCGCAATGCCGAAAAGGTCGTGAACATCATGACCAGTCACAAGCTGCACAAGCCCAAGAATGGAGGTCCAGTTCGAGTAAGCATGGCACGCCGTGGAGGACCATTGGCACCCGAAGAATTTGCCCCACTTTTACACCCTGAGGTGAAACCCAAACGAGAGGAACTGGAAACCGCAGTCCTCTTACTCTTCCGCCGGGCACTGGTTCGGGAGCCCACTGAAGCAGAGTTGAATTCCCTGCTGGAACTTTACGAAAAGAGTGCCCAACCGCCCGGAGATCACATCTCGGCAGCCAAGACGATGTTAATGGCTCCCCTTCTTTCTCCAGAGGCTCTCCACCGTTTTGAATTGGGCCGAGGTGAGGAAATCCGGCCAGGTGTACGCATGCTCTCTCCCAAGGAACTCGCCTTCGCGATCAGCCTAGCCTTTTCAGGTGACCGTGAACCGGGTCTCTTCGAAGCCGCGATAAAAGGTGGCCTGACCACTCGGGAAGATGTGCAAAAGCATGTACGCAGGATTCTCAATGATCCCGAGATCTACAAGCCCCGCATCCTTGGCTTTTTCCATGAATACTTTGGGTACAACCGGGCACCTGATGTCTGCAAAGATGAGCAACGGGACTATGTACACAAACCTCAGCAGCTTGTGCTCGATACCGACCGTCTGGTGCTGGACATTCTGGAAAAAGATCAGAACGTTTTTAAGGAACTCCTCACCACGCCAAAGTCGTACGTAAACAAAGTTTGGCTGAAGAGAGATGGTGAACACGCAAGGTGGAATCTGCAGGACTCTTCGGTAAAAAAACAAATGGCAAAGTTCATCAGCTCAAACTGGGAGCGGGTGGAATTGGACAAGCCAAGCATGAAGATCCGCCCAAAGGATGAACGCAAGAACTTCATCCGAGCGGCCTATGGATTTGAAGAATGGCCAGAGGAACAACCCGCTGAACTTCCCGGCGACCGCATTGGTATCCTGATGCAACCGAGTTGGCTGGTCGCATGGTCATCCAACTTCTTTAACGACCCGGTTCGCCGTGGACTTTGGATCCGGGAACACCTTCTCGGGCACACAGTACCACCAGTTCCAGTTGGAGTGGTCATTGTCCTGCCGGATAACCCCAAACGTACTCTTCGGGAACGAATGGAAATCACCAAGGATGCAAAATGCTGGACCTGTCACCAGAAGATCGACGACCTGGGATTCCCGTTTGAAGCATTTGACCATTTTGGTCGGCCAAGAGAGAAGGAGGTGTCCTTCGACATGGAAGCTGCGGCCATCAACAAGGAGAATAGCTATCGCAAATACGAGAAAGGTGAAAAGCGTCCCGAGAAGCTTCAGGAATACCATGCACTCCCACTGGTCACCACCGGGCACATCCGGGGCAGTGGCATTCCAGGAGTGGATGGACCAGTGAAGAACGTCCAGGAAATGATTCGAAAACTGGCAGCTTCGGAACGAGTTCGGCAAGTCTTTATCCGACACGTGTTCCGATACTACATGGGCCGAAATGAAACCACCGGAGATGCCGCCACATTACAGGCTGCGGACAAGGCCTATGTGGACAGCGGAGGAAGCTTTAAAGAACTTCTGGTCTCACTTTTGAGTTCAGAGTCGTTTATCTGTAGAACCGTCCCCACCCAAGGAGAGAAATTATGAATGTATTGAACCGAAGATCATTTTTGAAAGGAACCTCTCTGGGGGCCGGGAGTATTCTGCTCCAGCCAGTGCTACAGAATCTCATGGCCGAAGCCGAGGGATTGGCCGCCCCCAAACGGGTAATCTTCTTCGTGGAAGGTAATGGGATGAACCCCGATCACATTCAGCCACAAGGGATTGAACGGCCAAAGAAAGGCAGCGACAAATTGATCGACCAGTCGCTGGCTGACTTTGAACTGCCAGACCCACTGGCTGCCTTGGCTCCCTACAAGAATCGAATGACCATTATCCAGGGGCTTTCTCACAAGATCGCATCAGGTCGTGGACACTCTCCTGAGTATGGAGCCCTGGGTTGTTTCAGTGGACCACTTGGACCTGTTGCCCAAACGATTGATGCAGCATTGGCAGCCAATTTGCCCAGCGTCCTGCCTCACCTGGGATTGGCACTGACCCCAAACCCTGACCAAATCGTCGACTACTCCATCTCTGCTGTTTCAAAAGGAAAACCACTCCCCTTTCATTGCCAGCCGGAATTGGCCTTCCAATCTCTTTTCGGAAGTGCAGCCGGAGGAGATGCCGCAAGAATCCCGTTCCTCCGCAAAAACCTGATGGATTACATGAGCAGCGATATCAAGCGGGTGCAAAAACGCTTGGCAGGACCAGAAAAAGATCACTTGGACCGCTATCTCGAATCTTACGAATCCATGCTTGATCGCCATGATGGGATCGAAGGCATGAAAGCTCAGTTGAAAGCCAACATGCCCAATACGGACAAGTTTAAGAGCAAGCTGGAAACCGACCGCCTGGAAGCCCAGTGCGAAATGGCTGTCAGTTCACTCCTTTCCGGCCTTTCCAATGTAGTCACCATTTCAGCCTGTGCAGGAAACAAATACATGCATTGGAAAGAACTTGGGCATTCACTCCGCACCAATGCCATCGGTCATGGTGGAGGCGAGAATGGCAAGACCTCCGACCAACTGTTGATCGAGATCCGGAAATTCCATGTACAATGCATCGCCAATTTGGCGAAGAAACTGGACTCCGTAAAAGAAGGCGATGGCACCGTACTCGACAACACCCTGATCGTCTACATGAGTGACTTTGGCGACAGGCACCATCCCTCTTACCTGCAATGGCCAGTTGTGATGCTGGGTAATCTTGGCGGCTCACTCAAGACCAACGGTCGCTTCCTTGATTACCCTTTCTACGGAAAATCAGGACACAAGACCATTGGCACCTTCTACACCTCGCTTCTCCACGCCGTTGGAGACCAACGCGAAAAATTCGGTAGCATCGACCTCGCCTTGGACAAGGAAGCTTCCCACGGTCCGCTGACAGACATTCTATCCTGAGAAGGTTGAGAGACAGGATGATGTTTGTGTGCCAATC
>CAYSOI010000007.1:3694-9459 GCA_964432425.1 uncultured Opitutales bacterium
TTAAAGGACACAAGGGTGGGGAGAACCCTCTCAAACCAACGGCGAAAGCAGCAATCGAAAACGGAGAAGCCGACGCAGTAGTGTTTGGAAAGTGGTGGTGCTGGCAGTTCGGTGAGGGAGAGAAATCAGCCATTAATCTCACAGCCAAGTGGGGGGCGGAGAACAACCCGAATTTCCGTTTGTTGTGGCAGACTCACTGGGCGTTATTGAGTAATGAGAAATTGAAACGCAGAGGAGATGTTATTATACAAAAGGAAAACTATCTCGCACCTGATGTCCTGAAGCCACGTTACGACAAGGCTCACAAGGAGCTGGAAGCAAAGGTGGATTGGGTCAACAAGCAACAAGGGAGACAGGCTGTTGTCATTATCCCCGTGGCCAATGCTGTCTTGAAACTGCGGTCCATGGTTGTCGAAGGAAAGTTTCCTGGAGTCAGCAAGCAGTCTGAATTGTTTATTACAGAGAAATGGAGTGGGCACCGGCATATCCGCATGCTGACCGCTTATTGCAACTTCGCAGTACTCTTCGGAGTGTCGCCAGAAGGTCTTTCGCCGTCAGTAGACCATCTGAAATATAAGGCCAAAGGCGGTCCCCTTTATTCAATGGCAGGCATCACTGCCGAACAGGACAAGATCTTGCAAAAACTGGCCTGGGAAACGGTTTCGAACTATCCCTACGCCGGTATCGCCAAACATGAAGACAGCCACCCCAGGAAGCACGGCCGCACCGACTACTGGCTTCTGCACACGCACGAGGAGCCCAACAACGCCACCTGGACCGCCGTCGAGGTCTTCGGTCCGGCCGACACCAGCGAGCCACGCCTCAAAGGCGGCGGCTACTCGTGGACACCCGACCAGGTTCACGGCGGAGGCCGCGGCTTGAACGACCCCTTCATCGGCACCGTCGTCGTGGCGGGCGATACCGTCTTCGTGGCCGGCACGCAAGGGGGCCTGATGGCGTACGCTGCCGCCGACGGCAATGTGCTGGCCTTGGGCCGCAAGTAACCCACTGTAAACAGCGGCGCTCCATCATGACAATTTCTCACAACCAAACACGATTTCGCCAGCGATGTTTGATCGCGACGATTTTAGTTTTGTTTCTGACTGTCGACGTCCACCCTGCGACAGGGGGAGTTCCGGCGCCGATCGATGCCTTGCTGGATCGCTCGTGCATGAACTGCCACGATGCCGAAACCCAGAAAGGGGACATCCGGCTCGACAATCTATCGCAACTGGAACCGGACGTCCGGCTGAACCTGCTGGAAAGGATCGAAGAGCAGGTCTTTCTCAAGCAGATGCCGCCGGAAAAGAAAAAGCCGCTGGCTGATCGGGACCGGGAAGCCCTCTTGGAGTGGATCACGGCTGATTTCAGGGCCTTGAATTTGAAATCGTCATTCCGGCAAAAACTGCGCGACCCGCACTATGGGAACTACGTCGATCATGAGCAGCTGTTCTCAGGCAAAATCAAGGATAAGCCCTTCTCGTCCGCCCGGCGCTGGATCGTATCGCCGCATATTTTTCACAGTCGGATCCACCGGATCTATCGAACGACCCATCCCCAGCGTCTGCTGACCTTGCCGCAAGGTGTGGCGAATCCTTTTCACCTGCCGGATGGCTCGGGCGTCCGTTACTATGACGACACCCAGGTGGGCAGTGGGCATTTTCAGACGATGCTGGCGAATGCCGAGGTGATTTCCTATGCGCAATTGGGAATCCTGCCGCCAGCAGACCTGCGTGCGAACGAGGACATGGCACGGAAACTCGAGATCGAACTCGAGAAGATCGACCAGATGGATATCCCGGAGGACGGAAAGGAGGGCAAGAAGCAACTCCGAAGTAAACTGAGAGGGCGGTTTAGAGCTAAAACACCCGTGAAGATTGGTTATCGAATGCCCAGCGGGCCGACGCCGTTCGAAGTGATTCTGCAGAAGACGACCGCTCCCTCCGAGTCAGAGATTGAAGCCGCGATTCAGTTTCAGTACTCCATCGTGTACCAGCGTGCCGCCAATGACAAGGAGATGGCATCCCTGAAAACGCTCGCTGTTGAGGCCATCGGCAAGCTCGGCAATGCCGAGGGCTTGCGCCGGATGCTGGTCGCCGTGTTGCTGCAGCCGGACCTTTTATACCGCATGGAATTCGGCGCGGGAGAAGAAGATGAGCACGGCCGCAGACTGCTCTCACCCCGGGAAGCCGCCTACGCCATCGCCTACGCACTGACGGAACGGGATCCGGACGAAATTCTGATGAACGCGGCCCGGGAAGGCAAGCTGTCGACCAAAGAGGAGTATGAACAGCAGGTGGTGCGCTTGTTGAAGCCCACCGAGGAACCGCAGATCGTTGATCATATCGACTCAAGGTTAAGCTTTAAAACGACCCAACTCGCCAAACTCAGGTTCTTCAGGGATTTCTTCGGCTACCCCAATGCCAAGGCGGTCTTCAAGGACAACGTCCGCTTTGAGATGGGCTTTGTTGAGCAAGCGATGGGACCGATGATTCGGGAGGCCGACTTGCTGGTGGACAGAATCCTGGCGAACGATAAGGACGTATTCCACGAACTGCTGACGACCGAAAAGTTCTACCTCTATCACAGCGGCGATAATGAAGCGGCCGTGGAGGCCGTGGAAAAAGCGAAGGAGCCTGTGCAACGGCTGCTCGACGATTTCCCGGGCAAGGTTCAGTCAAGGGAAGAAGCCCAGGATTTTGCCAAGAAACACAAAGCCGCCGTAGGCATCATGCGACTCGGCTATCGGGGGCGCGAGTGGCATATCATCCGCCATACCATCGTGAGGGTCTGGAACGAGCGCCTCCCCTTGCTCAAGGCTATCGACGATTACAATCCCCCGCTCGATGTCGGTTCGGGGGAGTATGGTGATTTTCACGGTAGTATCAATCGGACCAACATGTTCAACATCGATCATATCACCTGGTCGTATGAGCCGGTCCAGCCGTTCAAGATTCCAAATCGCAAGGGCATGCTGACCCACCCGGCCTGGCTGGTGGCCCACTCCCAGAACACCGTCACGGACCCGGTCAGGCGCGGAAAATGGGTGCGCGAAAAACTCCTCGCCGGATTCATCCCGGATGTGCCGATCGACGTGGATGCCGCCGTTCCGGAAGATCACAACAGGACCTTGCGTGACCGCTTGCATGGCAAGACGAAGGCGGCCGCTTGCTGGAAATGTCACGTGAAGATGAACCCGCTGGGGTACGCATTCGAGATGTATGATGATTTCGGCCGCTTCCGTACCGAGGAAGAGCTCGAATATCCCGAACACATCGTCACAAAGAGGCCGGAGCGAGGCAACTATACGCGCAGCAGCTATAAGACCTTGCCGCTGGATACCACGGGCCACCTCTCCGGGACCGGCGACCCGAAACTGGATGGGGAGATCGAGGACGCCATTGATCTGATCACGCGGCTGGCCAAATCGGACAGGGTGCGGCAGTCGATCATCCGTCATGCCTTCCGCTATTTCATGGGGCGCAACGAAATGCTCTCCGACTCACAAACCCTGATCGACGCCGACCTGGCTTATCTCAAGAGCGGGGGCAGTTTTAATGCCGTCATCGTTTCGCTGCTAACCTCCGATTCCTTCAGGTACCGCAAATAAATGGAGGACCAAGAAACTTAAAGGACCCATCACATGACCACCCGAAGAAATTTCCTCAAAACCGCGGCCTGTGGCGCGGGCGCCTCCTGCCTGCCTTTCTCCGTGCCGAACTCGTTCGCCGCTGGTGCAGCGGGCAAGAAGCCGCCGGTCCGGTTCATCTTCATGACCAAGGGCAACGGGCTGCCGCCACACGTGCTGGCCCCGGAGACATTCAGTAAGGAAGAAAAGGCCGCCCCCGGGTCGGCGACCGTGACTTGGCGGACCAATAAGGATAATCCGAAAAAACCGTTCGATGAAGACCTGACAAAGCACCAACTGCCGCAATGGATGTCGGCGCTCGAAAGCCACAAGAAGGACATGGCCATCATCCAGGGCCTTTCGGCGTATCACATGGCGAGCGGTCATAACGGCAAGCAAGCCTGTCTGGGGATGTACAAAGTGGGCAGTGACGGCGTCGGGACGCCCCTCCGCGACCTGCTCTGGGCGACGGTCGATGTCGAGCTGGGCCGATTGTATGAGTCGCCATTTGAGCACATCGAGTTGCAGGTGGTCGCGAACAACCGCGGCATCGTGGCGGGTCGTGCGGCGACCGGGAAAATGCAGCGCAACTTCGCATACGCCGACCCGCAGACGGCCTATACCGAACTGTTCAAGTCCGCCGCGTTGACGGAGGAAGCACAACATGCCTGGGAGGCGGATGGGCAGGTCTTGAAGTTCCTCCATGAACATGCCGCCGGCAAGGAGGCGGGTCTCGATGATGTGGAATTGCTAAAGATGACGAACTACAAGGAGACGATCGAGCGGACCCGGATCCGCAACCGGAGGCTTGAAAGCATGTCAGAGCAAATCCGGAAGAACCTGCCCAAGTTGGAAGATGGCCACCTCGCAGCAGACGCAAGCACCGTGACACGTCACGAGGCTTTCGTGGAAATCCTACTGAGCGCCTTGAAAGCCGGGTTGACCAACTCGGTCCTCTTCTCTCTGGACGATTTGTTCACCCCGTATTCCGGACTGCCGCAGCTGGGGGAGACGGATGTCCTCAGCCTGCACGGGAGCGTTGGCCATGCCGGAGGGTATAAGGGTCATTCGGCGAAGCAGCTCCGGGAGTACATCCGCATTCACCACATGGGGCTGATGCAGCGCATCGCGGACAGTCTGAAAAAGACCCCCGAAGGCGACGGCACCATGTTTGACAATAGCGTGATCATGTACCAGTCCGAAAACGGGGAGACCCACCACAGCGACGGACACCAGCAACCGATCGTGATGCTTGCCGGAAAGAACACCAAAATGAACTTCCTGGGTAACTACATCAGGTTGCCGGGATATGGGAAGCCGGGTCACAAGACCCTCGGGAACTGGTACACCACCCTCCTGAACAACCACGGCAACGACATCCCGCACTTCGGCGCCGAAGACATGAACCTCAAACCCCGCGGCATCCTCGACCAGAAAGGCCCCATCAAGGACTTTCTAGTGTAATTCAGAATGGAAAGATCCTCGCAGGTCATAAAAACTCTATGAACAAGCTTATTGTTTCCGTCACCGTTCTTGTCGCTCTCGGGCCAACCGCCCTCGCCGCGGACAAACCAAACATCCTGTTCATCATGTCCGATGACCACACGACCCAGGCATTCGGGATCTACGGTTCAAGGCTGGCAAAGCTCAACCCGACGCCCAATCTCGACAAGATGGCTCGTGAAGGGATGGTCTTTGACAGCGTGTTTTGCAACAACTCGATTTGCACGCCAAGCCGTGCCTCCATTATCACCGGCCAATATCCCCAGACCAATGGCGTTCTGGATCTCCACGGCAAGATCTCTCCGGAAAAGCAATTCCTTCCTCGTGAGATGAAAAAAGCGGGCTACCTCACGGCCATGATTGGGAAATGGCACCTGAAAGAGGAACCGGCTGCTTTTGATTACTACGACGTACTTCCCGGACAGGGGTGGTATCACAATCCTGAAACAAGAAATCGTGACAACGGCGCCTGGCCGAACAACAAGACCAGACACAAGGGGCACTCTTCAGATGTCATCACGGATCTGAGCATCAACTGGCTGAAGAAAAGGGACAAAACGAAACCCTTCTTCTTGATGCATCATTTCAAAGCGCCGCACGATCTGTTCTCCCATGCGAAGCGGTATGACAGCTA
>CAYSOI010000007.1:9559-21877 GCA_964432425.1 uncultured Opitutales bacterium
ATCATTTCAAAGCGCCGCACGATCTGTTCTCCCATGCGAAGCGGTATGACAGCTATCTCGAAAAGACCGCAATCCCCGAGCCCGACAACATGCATGGTCAGCCGGCGCGAGGATTCGGGTCCATCTCAACCCGTGGCGTGGATGACCGCCTGGTGAACACCATCGGAGCCTCGGTATCCAAGCGATGCAATGCATGGGAGCTGGGAAAACGATTGGGTATCGACGAGGCGCTGCCGGAATCGGAATATACCAAGACCGTTTACCAGGAGTTCCTCAAGCGATACCTGCGCTGTGTCAAGGGAGTGGATGACAACGTCAAGCGACTCGTGCAGTACCTGAAGGAAGAGGGCGTTTATGAAAACACCCTGATCATCTACACCGGTGACCAGGGTTACTTCCTGGGCGAGCACGATTTATTCGACAAGCGATGGATGTATGAAGAAGGCATGAGAATGCCTTTCATCGTGCATTGGCCCGGATCCATCAAAGCGGGAAGCCGATGCGATCTGCTGATCAACAACACCGATTTTGCCCCAACCCTGATTGAGATGGCAGGTGGCCGGGTGCCCGGCTACATGCAGGGAAAGAGCTTCAAACGAACCCTGCTTGGGAAAGAGGAAAAAGCGTGGCGGGATGCGACCTATTACAGGTATTGGATGCACATGGCGCACAAGCTGGGCACGCCTGCCCACTTTGGCCTCAGGACGCAGAAATTCAAACTGATCTTTTTCTATGGCGTCGACGTCGAAGATCCGCCACGAACGAATTACTGGGGCTCCCAGGCAGATATCGTCACGCCTCCGGGGTGGGAGCTTTATCATCTTGAAGCAGATCCCCATGAAATGAAGAACCTGTATGGCAAACCGGAGCATTCAGAAACCGTCAAAGCACTCAAAGCAAAGCTCAAACTGCTGCGTGAGGAACTCAATGAAACAGACGCGAAGTACCCGCACATTCAAAAAATCATCGAGAAACACTGGAATGACTAAAACATACATTGCTCTGGCGCTGTGCAGCGCATGGGTCGCCTTTGCCCAAGTGAGCAACGCGCAGGAATCCCAGTCATCCATCGTCAGCCTTTGTGAAAAGCAGGGTGTGACGGGCGGCTTGTGTGTGCAAGTTGGCTCGGAGGATTTGGCGGTCGCCTTGGAATTGGGTCGGACCGGACGGGTTCTCGTAGAGATCCTCGAGACCGACGCCGCCAAGGTGGAACGGGCTCGCAAGCAGATTCACTCGACCGGCCTCTACGGGTTGGTTTCAACGAATCGCTGGGCGGAGGAGGAGCCCATCAGGAACCTCCTGCAGAATTATTGCGTGAAGTGCCACGGGCCGGAGAAACAAAAAGGTGACGTGCGCCTCGACCAGCTCGATTACGCGATCACCGATCATGCCTCGTTGCCGGCGTGGCAGGACGTGCTGGACATGTTGAACACCGGGGAAATGCCACCCGAGGTTGAAGAGCAGCCTAGTGCAGAGGAGCTGGCAGAGGCCATCGGCTCCATCACCGACAACATCACCTCAGCCCGCAAGCGGCTGGCGGCGACCGGCGGCGTGATCACCATGCGGCACCTCAACAGGAGAGAATACCTCGGGAGCATGAAAGATCTCTTTGGCATTGATCTGCCGCGGGATGTCATGCCGGAGGACGCTAGCGACGGGTTTGACACCGACGGTTCCGAGCAGTTTTTCTCGCTCAAGCAATACGAGAGCTTCCACAAAGCGGGCAAAGGGGTGGTGGAGCGTCATCTCACCGCACTCACGGCAATCCAGTTGCCGCCGCCAGCGCCCGAGGCGGTCAGGTACGACCCGGAGATCGAGCCCTTCACAAAAGCCAAAACCGCGCATGAGAGGCTCGAGAAAGCCAAAGCGATGATCGATGCCGGCACCCCCATCTCCGAGTTGCGGAAGCTTGATAGCAACCTTGCCGACAAGGCAGGGATCAAAATCTGGCTCACACAATACAAGCGCTTTCGGAGTAAGACGACGCTCAAGAAATACGAGAGTTGGAAAGGGAAAAAAGGAGTCGCTGGCGGCCTTAGCTATATGACAGCCTCGAGGCCCCGGAGTATCTACACCGTGTCCATCGGTGCCGTCGAGACGGCCGGCGGCGAGGTCGACATCAGCGTCAACGGCAGAAGGGTCGGCAACGTTCAGCTCGAGGCAGGAAAGGATCGGGTGTCGACGGAGTTGAAATTCAGCACCAGCCTCTTAGATTCACAAATCCGGATTACGGTCAGCGGTCGCAAGGAGGACACCTTCGATTACCTGAAGCTGACCGGGCCCATCGAAGACACCGCCAACGAACCTTCCTTCTTTGAAACCGTAGTCGGGCCAGTGCTTAGCAACAGCGATCCTGACGAGGCTGAAATCGTCGCGATGCTCAAGGGGTTTGCCGACAGGGCATTCCGTTACCAGGAGGTGGACGGGGAATACATCGAGGAGCTCGTGAACATCTACCGGACGGAACGGTCCGCGGGCAAAGAGGCCGCCGAATGTCTGGTTCATCCTTTGACCGCCATCCTTACCGCCCCCGGTTTCTTGTATATCAACGAGGAGAATGATGGATCGAGAGGCACTCTGAGCCAGAGGGAGTTTGCGATTCGCATGGCCTACTTCCTGTGGGGCGCACCCCCGGATCAGGAGCTTTATGATGCGGCTGAGTCAGGCAAGCTTTTCGACAAAGCTGTCCTGAGGGCTCAGGTTGACCGGATGCTGGCTTCGGGCAAAGCGGATGTGTTTCTGGCCGACTTCATCAACCAGTGGTCGGACATCAAGCGCTTCGACGAAGTCGACCTGCCGGTGAAGCTCATCAGAAGCGGGTTTGAAACTTCGGCACGTCAGGAAATCAGCGAGTTCTTCAAGGTCCTGGTGCGCGAGAACCGGCCGGTGGACAACCTGATCGACTCCGACTTTGTCGTGGTGAACCCGATCCTGGCCCGGTACTACCGCGTGAAACCCGGCCCTGGGGGATTTCAAAAAGTCGCCCTTCCCGAGTCCAGCACGCGCGGGGGGATGCTGACCCAGGCGGCGTTTCTGATCATGGGCACCTCGGGTCCGCGCACATCGCCGACGATCAGGGGAACTATCATCCGCGAAAGATTTCTTAACGACCCACCACCGCCGCCATCGCCCAATATCCCCGCGATCGAAAACCCCGAGGGCCAAAGGCTGAGCGTCAGGCAACTGGTCGACCGGCACATGAACGTGGCCCAATGCGCATCGTGCCACAAAAAGATCGATCCCATCGGGTACGGCCTGGAGCGCTTCGATCACCTGGGTGGAGATCGTCTCGCCGGACGAAGAATCGGTCCGGTGCAGCGCCGGGCGATCCAGGAAGCGGCCAGTGGTCACGTCGACGGCGATCCCTTTGAGGGCCTGAAGGGGCTGCAGCAGGTGCTGCTCAAGAACAAGGACCGGCTGGCCCGGTCGATGTACGAGTCACTGCTGTCGTACGGCATCGGCCGCAAGATCGAGTTCGTCGACGAGAAAGACATCGATGAGAATCTGTTCGGGCTGGAAAAGCAGAACTATCCACTCCAGGAGATGATCTTTGCCGTCATCGCTTCCAAGACCTTTGCCACCAAGTAACACCTGAGATCGACCATGAGCATTCTAACAAACCACTCTCGCCGTTCTTTCTTGCGATCTTCCAGTGCCTGCCTGGCACTGCCTGTTCTCGACACCTTTGCGGCACCCGCCAAGGCTGCAGTCGATCAACCCAAGAGGATGGTTTTCCTCGGACAGGGGTTTGGATTCCTGCCCGAATTCTACCCCACGGAGAGCGGCAAGTTTTCCGAGATCGGCCTGAGCGATGGCATGTCTCCCATCAAAGCACACCAGGACGACATCAGCCTGTTGGGTAATCTAGTCAACGTTGGTGCCTACAAGCCACACGAGGGCAGCGAGACCTTCCTCACCGGAGCCAACCAGCGTGGTAAGAACTCGATTTCCTGTGACCAGGTGGCGGCACAGCACCTTTGCAAGGATACCCGGCACCCTCACCTCCCACTCAGCACGAAAGAGAAGAGGATTGGACACGGGAAGACCATGCTATCCATGGCCTACAACAAGGATGGCAATTCGATCCCGGGGCTCGACACCTCATTGGAACTCTACGCAAAGCTGTTCGTCGCCAATGAGAGCAAAGAGCAACTGATGGCACGGATCAAAACGGAGAGCAGCGTCCTTGATAGTCTGGAAGTCAATGCCAAGACCATCAGCCGTCGAATCGCTAAGACGGACAAAGAGAAGCTGGAGGAGTATTTCCAGACCATCAGGCAGGTTGAGCTGGCTTTGAAGAGGCAGATCGAATGGGCGGATAAGAACCCGAAGCCGAGCCCTCCATTCGACTATCCGGAAGAGGTCGACGGGCAGGCCGAGGTCAAACTCATGTTCGAAATGATTGCGTTGGCGTTCCAGACTGACCAGACGAGAGTGATGACTTACATGATGCCTTCGCAGTCCGTGCTCAGCAGCATGGGGATCACCATCCCCGTCCACTCGATTTCACACTACAACGCCTCCAAAGAACGCAGGGACGCCGGAGCGTCGAGAGACAAGAAGTGCATGGAGCTGCTCGCTTACCTGCTGGACCGACTGAAGGAAAAGAAGGGTCTCGACGGGCAAAGTGTCTATGACAGCTGCGTCGTGAGTTACGGGACAAATATCAAAGCCGGCCACTCGCTCAATGGCTTGCCACTCATCCTGTCTGGGGGCGGCATCGGAAAGCTGCGCCTCGGCGAAAGCATCAAGCTCCCCGAAGCCACGCCGCTGGCCAACGTTTGGCTGACGCTCCTGCAGCAGGTGGGCGTGCCGCTCGAACAGTTCAGCCACAGCACGAGGGCATTGTCGGAATTAATTGCCTAGTTTCCGAAGGAACGAGTCACAAAATGAAGAACATCATGATGAATCAGGATTACACCTCAAATCACCTGCAGCGGAAGGCGGCGATGGTCGCTGTCAGTTTTCTGCTCCTCGCCGCGACCGCCGGGGCGGATGCAGACGACGGACGTTGGATCGACCCGGCCGACCCGACGATCCCGATAGATGTGAAATATCAGGGTGAGTATGTGGGCGACCTCGACGGCGGCGGAAAGCTGGGCGGTCAGGTCGTCTCTCTCGGAGATGGGGTTTTCCAGGCGGTGCTCTACCCAGGCGGGCTCCCAGGTGCTGGCTGGGACAGCAAGAACCGTAGTATCATGGATGGCAAACTGACCAGTGACGGCGTAACGTTTACCGCCGCTTCGGGGAACCGTGCCCATGTCGCGGCAACGCGGGGCCGTGAGAAGAAACCGTCATCGACGCGTGTGTCCCTGGTGGCCGAATTTCCACCTGCCGGTCACAAGCCATGTTCGGCACGGATCACCGGTGACAAGATGAGCGGGGTGGCCGATGGCAAGCCATTTACTTTAACCAAGACCGTCCGGGAGAGTCCTACGCTCGGACAAAAAGCACCAGCCGAAGCCATCGTCCTCTTCGATGGCAGTGATATGGATGAGTGGACTGGTGGAAGTATCAACGAAAAGTTCGCCACCTTGATGCCGCTGCCGGGGAACCTGATGTCGAGGCGGATCTTCAACGATTACACGATCCATCTCGAATTCATGCTCCCCTATCAGCCCGCCTACCGTAGCCAGGATCGCGGCAACAGCGGTTTCTACCAGGTGCACGACTACGAGATCCAGATCCTGGACTCCTTCGGCATGGACGGCGCCCATAACGAGTGCGGCGGCATCTACAGCCACAAGGGCTCGGATACCAACATGTGTTTTCCGCCATTGGTCTGGCAGACCTTCGATGTGGAATTCACCAACTCGGTGGCGGTAGGTAAGAAGAAGGTGAAGGACGCAGTGATCACCGTGCATCATAATGGTGTCCTGATCCACGACAAGTTCGAGATCCCCGGAAAGTCCAAATACGGCGTCCGGAGGTCACCAGAAGGGACGCCAGGGCCGATCAAATTACAAAACCACCGCGAGCCCCTGCAGTTCCGCAACATCTGGATCATCCCCCATGGCCCGACGCCCATACTACCGCCTTCAACAACGGTAAACAAGCCCAGGAAGAAACCGCCAGTCAATCCTGCAAAAGTGACGATCAAGCCAACTGCCCCAACGACAGATAAGGCCAAGGCGATGATCGGAGAATGGCACATCCGTTTTGAAGGCAACAAAAGCAACTACCTGCTCGAACTCAAAGCTGACGGCAGCAGCCACCTTGCACGAACGGGTAAAGCCTGGGATGGCGCATGGAGTGTGAAGGATGGTATCTTAACCGTGATCAATCCACACGACGTCATCCGCATCAAACTCAATCCAGAGAATGGGGTTTACCCAGGACAAAACAACTGGGGGGAAGCACGGATGTCACGCGACGAAGTGCCTACTTTTAGTCTGATGAGAACCACCAGACAGGATAGAGAGACATGAACAATCTGGCACATAGATTCATCTGCATCCTTTTCTTGGGGAGCCTCTCCCAAGTTTGGGCAGATGGGCCAGGCACTGTGCCCGAGGTGGTCGTCCCCTTCGTCAAGCAGCATTGCGTCGACTGCCACGGAGTGGAGAAGCAAAAGGGCGACCTCGCCCTGCACGTGTTTCGGGACGAGCTTTCGATGCTCAAGGCGAGGGAATCCTGGATGCGAGTCCTTGAGCAGCTTCACACGGGTAACATGCCGCCGGAGAAGCACCCCCAGCCAGACACCCAGGAGGTAGAGAGGTTCATCGAAGTCGTGCTCGGTGTATTCGAAACGTATGACAGGACTGCAAAACCCGATCCCGGCCGGACACCGGTGAGGCGCCTGAATCGAGTCGAGTACGCCAACACTATCCGCGATCTCTTGCAGTTGGATCTCTCCATTCCACTGGCCGCGGATTTTCCGCCCGACGCGGTCACCTACGGATTCGAGAACAACGCCGACGCCCTCAAGCTCTCGCCTGTGTTGCTGGACCGCTACCTGGCTTCGGCCGAGATGGTCGCCGGCCGAGCCATTCGACTTGAGATGGCGGATCCAGTCGTTCATTCCGCCGCACGTATGTTGCAACCCGGCCGTAAGGGGGGCTTCAAGGGGAAGTTGGAGTTCCGCCTAATGGATTCAAGTTCAACTGAACCTCACGAGGTCGGCCCGTTGCGATCAAAAGCCCCGAGCGGTGCCAGTGGGAAAAACTCAATCTTGCACCACGCCGCCACCGATGATTTCATCTTCCGTGCCATCGTTTATGCGGGACCATCCAACAAGGCACCGGTACGTGCGGCTATGTTTATTGCCGGGCCAGGGCTGCCGGATTACTCCCCTCCCGAAGAAGTTGGACGCTTGGCCGGAAATATCGGGCATAGAGAAGTCCATCCGATGAAGATTCTAAAGACCTTCGACGTCACGGCCACGTCGTCGGATGAACCACAACATGTCGAGGTGGTGGTCAGCCGTGCGGGCCGTCGGGGGACAATTGCCAGTATGGGGATCGCACTGTTCAAGCCGAAGGAAGACGAACCACCGGCCCAGCTATTCGTGAAACTGGAATCCGAAGGGCCATTGCCGCCCCGTTCCCATCAAGTCCTGCTCGCCGCCTCACCGGACAAACCCGAGGTCGAGAAGACACGCGAAGTTCTGGAACGGCTGCTGCCACGGGCTTTCCGTCGTCCTGTTACCAAGGACGAGATCGAGGCCGTAGCGAGGTTTGCGGATCAAGCGATGGAGGAGGGACTGAAGTGGGAAGTCGGCATACAGCGGGCGTTGATGGCCGTGCTCTGCTCGCCGAAGTTTCTGTTTCGCATGGAGCCTGCCCATCGGCCAGATGAAGTGGGGCCACATCCGGTTGACGAGTATCACCTGGCCTCCCGGTTGAGCTATTTCCTATGGAGCAGCATGCCGGACGACACCTTGTTCGATCTGGCGGCCCGAGGGGAGTTGTCAGATAACCTGGGCACACAGGTCCGGCGGATGGCCAAGGATCCCAAAGCCATGGCTTTCATCGACCAGTTTGCCCTGAAGTGGCTCAAGCTGGACGCACTCGACACCCACACCCCCGACCCGGAAACGTTCCCTAAATTCAATGCCGCACTTCGTGAAGCCATGCACTCCGAGACGCGGCTCTTCCTGCACAGTATCCTCCTTGAGGATCGCAGATTGTCGGAACTAATCGAGGCGGATTATACCTTCCTGAACCGACGACTCGGGGAACATTACGGAATCCAGGATACCTTCGGAAACCGCAATCGGCCGAAGGAACTCGAGAAACGGGGGCAACGGCTCCCTGAACACCGACTGGTGCGTGTGCCATTGCAGGATACTGAACGCGGCGGGGTACTGACTCAAGCCAGTATTCTGACTATGACCTCTTCCCCGACACGTACCTCGCCCGTTAAACGCGGGGCCTGGGTGTTGGAAAACATCCTGGGAACCACCCCGAAACCGCCGCCGCCGGATGTGCCCGAGCTTGAAGTGCCCCGGGATTTGGAGTCGGCATCAGTCCGGAAACAACTCGAGCGTCATCGTGCCGATCCGGCCTGTGCTGGTTGTCATGCTAAAATTGACCCGTTGGGATTTCCCTTCGAACACTACGATGCCGTAGGTGCATATCGGACCAAAGAGGGTGGCCAAGGGATCGATGCTGGAGGAACACTACCGGACGGACGGAAGTTGGCTGGAATGGTCGACCTACGCTCGGCCTTGCTCGACGACCAGGATTCCTTCGCACAATTCCTGACCGAACGCATGCTGATCTATGCATTGGGACGCCAGTTGGAGTATTATGACCATAGAACGGTCAGTCAGATTGTGAAGGCGGCCTCCGAAGATGGTTATCAGTTATCCCGGTTGGTGGCCGAAGTTGCCAAGAGCGACCCGTTTAGATTAAGAAGAGGAAAAGGTTCAGAAAAATGAGTAACATTCATAAAATTCGCCTGTTGGGATCTCAACACCTGTCTCGTAGAACAATGCTGCGAGGGCTCAGTGCCGGTCTGGCCTTGCCGTGGCTGGAGGCGATGGGGCCGCTGGAAGCGTGGGCCGAGTCCGGCGGGAAAAACGCCGCCCCGAACCGACTGCTCTTTCTCTACACCCCGAATGGGACAGTCATGGACCGTTGGACGCCGAAGCAGGAAGGACCTCTCGGCAAGCTTCCTGAAATCCTCCAAGAAGTTGGGGAATTCAAGGACGACCTGACCGTCCTGTCGGGTCTGGCTGCCCGTGCCGCCAATGGGGGGAGCGGTGCACACGCACGGGCAATGTCGACCTTCCTGACCGGTGTCACACCGCTTAAAACGGCCAGCCCCAACTTTCGTGCAGGCATAAGCGTCGACCAGGTCGCTGCGGCACAGGTCGGGGATCAGACCCGCCTGGCCTCGCTGGAGATCGGCACGGAGCCCAATACAGGATTTTGCGACTTCGGTTACAATTGTGTTTATAAAGGAACGATGTCCTGGCGCTCGGCCACCCAGCCGATGATCAAGGAAGTCCGTCCAAGGCAGGTTTTCGAACGGTTGTTCGGGTCAGGCAGCGATGCCAATCGGGCAGAGCGTGGCGCCCTGCGAAAGAGCATTCTGGATTACGTGCGGGAAGATGCCGCATCCCTCACGCGTCAACTCGGTGCCGACGACCGAAGCAGAATGGATGAATACCTTTCAGCCGTACGTGAAATTGAAAAAAAGATCGAGCGTGCCGCGAGCTGGCCGGAGATTGAGCGTCCCGACATCACGATTGGGGACGGCATTCCCAAAAGCTTCGAGGAACATTGCCGCTTGATGTGCGATCTGCTGGTGCTGGCCCTTCGTTCGGATGTGACTCGAATAGCGACCTTTGCCCTGGCCAATGAGTTGAGCGAGCGAGCGTTTCCCGAATTCGGCGTCAAAAAAGGGCACCATGGTCTCACGCACCAAGGAGAGAAGGGCTACGACCAACTCACCATTGTCAACCGTCTGCACATGCGGCAGCTCGCTTATCTGCTGCACAAGCTGAAGTCAGTACGTGAAGGGTCAGGAACCCTGCTGGATCATTGCCTCGTCTGCTACGGCAGTGCCATTAGCAACGGCCAGAAGCACTCCAACGTCGATCTGCCCGTGCTGTTGGCGGGCAACGCGGGCGGGACGATTAGGACAGGACGCCATATCCGCTACGATTCGAATACGCCGCTCAACAACCTGTGGTTATCGATGCTTGAACGGGTAGATGTAAGCGTGCCGTTCCTGGGAGACAGTAATGGCACACTGAAGGGACTGGCGTAAAGGTTTTGCAGACTATGAAATATTCAAAACGAGCTTTGGCGATTTCGCTCTTCCTATCGGGAGTCGTTGCTTTTGAAGCAGCCGGGTCACCAGACACAGATGCACTCGAATTGCTTATAGTCGAGCAACTTTCAGTGGAAGAAGCCGAGCGGCTGTCCAGGAACACCAGCGGTCGGCTGGCCCTTGATAACCTGACAACCCTTTCGCCAGAGGTGGCCACGGAGCTGGCGAAGTTCCGCGGTTGGCTCTCCCTCAACAGACTCACCGTGATCTCGGAAGAGACGGCACAGGCTCTCCGGACGCATGAGGGCGATCTGCACTTGCATGGGCTGAAAATGATCTCGGACGAAGTAGCCCGAGCCTTGGCCGGACACAAAGGTGAGCTGGGATTGAAGGGGCTGGCCGAGATTACGGACGAGTCCGCCAGGTCACTCGCGACGCACCGGGAGGGCCGGCTGCAGCTCGGGGTGAGCACGCTGTCCGGTGAAGCCGGCCAGGAGCTTGCGAAGCGTAAAGGGCGTCATCATCTTCACAAACTGCAACTCCATGGCCTGACTTCGCTGTCGCCCGAGGTCGCCGCGGCCTTGGCTTCCATGCACCCCCATGCATGGGACGGACACCTGCCTGGCATTTCCACTGTTTCCGATGAGGTCGCCGAGGCACTAAGCAAGTTTGAACGGCCGCTGGACATGCCAGGGTTGACCACGATTCCGGATAAGGCTGCCGCGACCTTCGGGAGAAAAGTGGAAGGCCGTTTGCCGCGAATCACCTCGCTGTCGCCGGCGGTAGTCAAAGCACTGGGCAGCGACTTTCTGAGAGCGGTCAATAACGCCCGTCACGTGCAACTCGACGCCGTGACGACCATCTCCGATGAGGCCGCGACGCAATTCAGCGTTAAGACTAGCAACCGCTATCCGACCAGCCGCTGGAGCCTTTCGATGAATGGGTTGAAAACCCTCTCGCCGGTAGCCGCAAGCTCGATGGTCAGGCGAAAGGGCGACCTCTACCTGAACGGGGTGACGCACCTTTCCGACGAGACCCTCGAAGCTTTAGTGAAGGAGCGGAGTATCCAGCATGTCGCTCCCTTGGGACCCTTCGTCCACCTGGAGGGCTTGACCGAAATCTCTGACGAAGCTGCGGCGATGCTGGCCTCATGGCCAAAATGGGGCGGTCGGATTCCCGCATTGAAGAAGCTGTCGGAAAAAGGGGCCGCCGCTTTGGCTTCCTCCCGGAACTGGGACGGCAGGCTTGCGACCCTGGAGACCTTATCCGTCAAAACCGCAGCCGCCCTCGCACAACACAACGGCGACCTGACGCTCGACGGTCTGACCTCACTTTCCGACGAGGTGGCATCGGCACTTGCAGGGCATCGAGGCGGGATGCTCTCGCTCAATGGCATCTCCTCTTTATCGGAATCCGCCGCCGCGATATTGGCCCGACACCAGGGCGGCTTGGCACTGGACGGCCTGCAATCGCTCTCCCCTGCAATTGCACGGGCACTGGCCCAATACCAACCGGAGCCAGATAAGGTGACTTGGGACCGGGTCGACTGGCTGCACCTCGACGGCCTCAGCACCCTCTCGGACGATGCCGCAAAAGCCATTGCACAGCGGCTCGGCGTCGTCTCACTTATCGGCTTGAAGATCGCCTCCAAAAGCACGCTCAACATCCTTAGAGCCAACCCGTCGATCGTTCTGCCGGGAGAATTCAAGCTGAAAGGTGTGGTAGGCCCAAACATCACCAAGATCGACGTCAAAGGTCTCGAAAACTTCTTCGATTTACACTGCATGGAGTGCCATGATGCCGACACCGCGGATGGGGACTTCGTGATGGAATCCTTGAACACAGATCAGCTCGCTGACCGTGTCGCTTATGCATCAATCTACGAGCGGCTTCGAGCTGGTGATATGCCGCCGGCCAAAAAGCCGCGTCCCGAAGCGGACGAGGTCGCCAAGGTAGTTGGATGGATCGCGGCGATGCTCGACACGCCGCGGCCTGGGCCATCTGACTATTACGCGGTGAGCGATCTCCCGATTGACGGCAACCTCCTGCCCCACGCGATCCTCTTCGGCGGCCCCCGCGGCCCGAGCGTACCTCCGC
>CAYSOI010000007.1:21977-33679 GCA_964432425.1 uncultured Opitutales bacterium
CTCCTGCCCCACGCGATCCTCTTCGGCGGCCCCCGCGGCCCGAGCGTACCTCCGCCGCCGCGGCTGTGGCGACTTTCGCCCGGAGCCTACAGCGGTTGGGCGGCCAAGTTCAAATCCGGCAAGCTGCTAAGGCCTTTCGGATTGCATGTGGACAGAGGGATCAAAGACTATGCCGACCTCTACGCCCCCGACGAAGGTGCGACCCAATTGCTCCTGGTCAACGCCGAGCTCATCATTGACGCCCAGACGAAAAACGCCGCCAATGGCCCATTGGGGCCGGTGCTGGTTCCGAAGGCAAAAGCGACCCACGGGCAACTGGAGACGGCCCTGCGTTATCAATATCGGATGGCGACGGCAAGGTTCCCGTCCAAAGAGGAGCTGAAAGGGCTCACCGCACTCTACGACGACCTGGCGAGTGAGGACAACTTGGTGTTGGCCGGCCGGTCGGTCCTGCTCCCGCCTCTGATGGTGCCGGACGCAATCCTGCGTTTCGAGATCGGGAAGGGCGTCGAGGTGCGCCCAGGGGTACGCATGTTGTCAACGCATGAAATGGTGCAGGCACTCAGTCTCGCGATTTCCACCCAGCCGCTTCCCCAGCTCAAGGAGGCCGCAGCCCAAGGGAAACTCACCTCTCGTGAGGATGTCGCCCGGGCGGTGGCACAGATTCTCGGCGACCCGGAAGTCGGCAAGTCACGGGTGATGGAGTTCTTCCGGGAATACTTCGATTATGGCTTTGCTCCGGACGTGTTCAAAGACCCGTTTCCCAAAACGGAGCGGCACTGGAGGGGGCGTTTTTTCCCTGTGCGGTTTGTAAGTGATACAGATTACCTGGTGGTGGATATCCTAGGCCGGGACCAGGACGTCCTGAAGGAACTCCTAACGACTTCAGATAAGTTTGTCGCCGGGAGCCATTTTAATGTACGGGATGCCTTCGACGACGACGCACCGAGCCCGATCTTTCGCCATGTGACCGCCTATGCCGCGGACCAGCGACGAACCCGGGATGACCATCGCATCGGTATCCCGATGCAGCAGAGTTGGCAGGTGGCCTGGTCCCAGAACTTCCATAACGATATCGTGACCCGCGGCCATTTCATCCGGACGCGTCTGCTGGGCGGAATAGTGCCCGGCCTGCCGGCAGGTGCAGCGGCGATGATCCCAGATGATCCCCACCATACGCTCCGCCAACGGCAGATGGTTACGCGGGATGCCAAGTGTTGGAAGTGCCACTACAAGATGGATGAACTGGGGCTCCCCTTCGAGGATGTTGACCATTACGGCTACGCCATCCGGACGGAGCGTGTACTGGATCTTGCCGCGATGGAGAAGAGTGGGAACAAGGACAAGGAGATATTCCGCGGTGTGCCCCTCGACACGACCGGCCGGATTTCCTACAGCGGCGACCCAGGGCTTGACGGCCCGGTCCGCAACGCCCCGGAAATGCTCCGCCGCCTCGCCGAATCGGACCGTGTTCGGCAGGTCTTCATCCGCCACGTCTTCCGGTACTTTATGGGTCGCAATGAAACCCCGGGCGATGCCGTCACGCTGCAGGATGCCGACAAGGCCTACCTCGACAGCGGGGGCAGCTTCAAAGCTGTCCTGATTTCGCTTTTGTCTTCGGAATCTTTTCTATATCGTAGCGAACCTGAACAAGGAACAAGCCAATGAAAAACGACCTATACATAGACCGTAGGACGGTGATGAGGGGGATGACCCTCGGTGCCGGATCCGTTGTCCTGCAACCTTTCCTGAATTCCCTGGCTGCCGAGGCAGCGGGTGAAATGCCGCCGCGGATCGTCTTCGTCCTGCAGAGCAACGGGTTAAACCCTCATCATGTCCGGCCGGAAGGCCTGGGCAGTCCCTCCGGGAAGGTCGAAAAAATGACCGATGTCCCGCTGGCCGAACACAAACTGCGAGAGGCGATCTCACCGTTGGAACCTTTCAAGGACCGCATGTCCATCGTTATGGGCCTATCCGCCAAACAGGCTAGACCGAACCACGGTGCAGGGTACGGTGCACTGGGGCTCTATAACGCGAGGGGTGCCGGAGGTGCAGGAAATCGCAATACCCCGCACGCCCAGACGATCGATCATGCCCTGGCAAAATCGCTTCCCGGTCTCGTTCCAGTGGTCGGTCTCGGCGTTCCCAGTGCACCCGACCGGATCTTTTCCTATTCGTCATCGGTCATTTCCCCGAAGCGGCCGATGCCGATCGTCTGCCAGCCGGACATCGCCTTCCAATCACTGTTCGGGAGCGTCGCCGAAGGCAGTGCGGCCAAGAAATTTCATGCACGAAACAAGGTCCTCGATTGGATTCGCTCAGACATCAAACGCGTCCGCGGGGAGCTGCCGGCGATGGATCGCGAGAAGCTTGATGTCTATCTCAACACTTTCGAGCAAATGCGAGGCCGACAGGACAAGATCGGGACGATTAAGGATCGCCTCAAGGCCCATGAGCCCGTGAGCGACAAATTCAAGAGCCTTTCGAAGACAGACGTGTTCGAGTCCCATTGTGCCCTGGCTGCCTCCAGCCTGGCATGCGGCTTGACAAACGTGGTGCTCCTCGACGCACACTGCGGGCCAAATAGTTACAAAGTCTGGTCGGAACTGGGGATCAACATACGTGGCAACACCATCGGCCACATGTCCGGCGGAGGTTGGGGAGACGGAAATGAGCGGGACAAATACGCCATCCCCATCCGCCAGTACCACTGCGAGAGAGTGGCCGACCTGGCGAAACGACTCGATGCGATTCCTGAAGGCGACGGCACAGTGCTCGACAACACGCTGATCGTCTTCATGAGCGATTTCGCACATGACCACCACAGCCAAGGCCTCGATTGGCCGTTAGTGCTGATCGGTAACCTCGGCGGACGGTTGAAGACCGATGGGCGTTTCCTTCAGTTCCCCGGCCATGGGAAGAAGGGCCACAGGACCATGGAGAATTTTTACCTCTCCCTGTTGCACGCTGTCGGCGACAAACGTGAATCGTTCGGAGTGAAAGACACTGACTTGCTGGACCTGGACACTGCCGGTCCGCTTGCGGAAATCATGGCGTGAACAAACCCATGATGCTTCGCGACTATAGACTCGCCCTGTTGGTGCCAGGCATCTGGTTGTTATCGTCAACTGCCATCTGCACAGCCGACGATACGGCCGCCGAAGCCGCGACTGAAGGGCTGCGAGTTTCGTATCAGTCCTATTACACCACCGAGATCGAGGCGGTGATCGAAGCCGCAGAGACGGCCGGCAAGGTTCAGAGGTACAGCCACGCGAGAGCGGCCGACAACGGTTTCAACAAATGGCTCAAGGGTGGAGAAAACGCCCTGAAGCCTCCGCAGAAGGCAGCGGTTGAAAAGGGCGAAACGGATGCACTGGTGTTCGGAATGTGGTGGAGCAGTGTGGGTCGTTGGTATGGAGTTACTGGAGAAAAGTCGTCCATGAACCTGATTGCCTTATGGGGCGTGAAGAACAACCCGGAGTTTCGTCTACTATGGCAAACACACTGGGCGACCTTGATGGGCCATATCCAGGACAAGAAAGACCGGAGTTTTCACGCCCTGGACGTAGTGACGCCCCACTACGAAAAGGCACGCAAACTACTCGAAGCGGAGGTGGATTTCGTAAACCAGCAACACGACCGACGCGTTGTGGTCATCATTCCGGTGACGGCAGCCGTTTTGGATCTGCGTGCGATGGTTGCTGAGGGCAAGTTTCCTGGGCTCAGCGAACAATCGGAGCTGTTTATACCAGGCACCTGGAATGCCCAGCGGCATATCCGCATGTTGACCGCGTATTGCAACTTCGCTGTACTCTTCGGAGTGTCGCCAGAAGGTCTTTCTCCGTCGGTAGACCATCTGAACTATAGGGCCAAAGGCGGTCCCCTTTCTTCGATGGCTGGTATCACTGCCGAACAGCACAAGATCTTGCAAAAACTGGCCTGGGACACCGTCACCAGCTATCCGTACACTGGTGTACAGAAGAAGTGATGCATAAATTTCGGCAATAAGTTCATTTGGGTTTGGTCACCCGTGGGGTCGTTTGCGTCGCACTCGATCACGGGCTAATGGCTGTGATCCCTCTGGGATCTTAGAAAGTAAAAAAGTATGAATCAACTCAGATATTTGTGCGGGATTTGATCGAGTTTGGCTAATTACATATAGTAAAGGATCATCCCCTCTCAATTTCAGCGACAGACCATCCATATAAAATGACAGGATCGGCCAATTTCATAACCCAGATCACGAAGTCACAACGCCAGCTTCACAGCTTCATTCTGTCGATGGTGTGGAATCCTGTTGAGGCGGATGATATTTTGCAGGAGACAAACCTGGTGCTATGGGAAAAGGCAGCGGAGTTTGATGACAGTCGGCCATTTCTGCCTTGGGCTATGCGTTTTGCTCAATTTCAGGCCATGGCTTGGCTGAAAAAGAACAGTAGACAAAAGCAAAGGCTGGTAATTGATGATGATCTCGCCAAATTACTAGCGGACGAGGCCGTGGACGATGAGCAAGCCTACGACTCCCGGCGAGCTGCACTGGCGAGATGCATGAAGAAGCTAAAACCTGAACAGCGAGTCCTGATAGCACGTCGCTATGAGCCAAATGCCTCGGTTAATGCGATGGCTGAAATTGCGGGAATTACTCCAAAGGCAGTTTCAGATAGATTGCGTCGCATTCGATACTCCCTGTTAGACTGCATTGAAAAAACAATGGTGAAGGACTCTTTGGCATGAACTCGATAACCCCTGATATCCAAGATATTCTGAACCGGCTGGCGGATGGCATCAGCTCTGAAGAAGATGAAAAACGTCTGGGCGAGTGGCTGCGATCTGGCCCCCAGGCAAGGAAGCACTTTAGAGATTTCATGGCACTTCATTCGGAACTGCACTGGGATTATGTGTTAGCCTCCAAGCCTGAAGAATTTAGTGTACCTGAAGTGACAGAGGTCAGTTCTCCCCTGCCCCTGTTCGGCTGGTTCAACACATTTGCCACTGGTGCAGTGCTTGCGGCGTTTATCGTGTGGGCAGTACTGAATTCCCCAGATCCGGCGGATATCAAGGAGACACCGGACATCTCAAAGGGATCGGTAACCGCCCTGTTATTGGATGAGGCGAATGCAGAGTTTGCCGATGGTAGATCTCCGGATGGTGTAAGATTTGAGCCCGGGGAATATGAGTTGGTCAAAGGGATGACCCACCTGCGATTTTCCAATGGTGCCGACATGGTGCTGGTAGCCCCAGCTCTGTTGCAAATCGAGGATACACAACATACCCGGTTAGTGTACGGAAAGGTACGGGTGACAGCACCTCCTTCAGCCAAGGGGTTTACCGTCTCCACAGGTTCAGCGAACTATATCGACCTCGGGACCGAGTTTGGCCTGCAGGTAGATAAGGACAGTGGGGCTAGCGACTTGTACGTCTTTGATGGTCAGGTCATTGTCGAAGACCCAAACTCGGGAAAAGTTTTGTCGGAGATCAATGGAGGCGAATCATCGCGGGTTGTTGATGGTGCGATTGCCAATGCTCCGGAAATTACTGAGAATAAATTCCCCACTTCCGGTTCGATTGGACTGAGAAGATGGCAGCAATCCGAGGAAAAGATACGGCAGGACAGAGGGCTGCTTGCGTTCTACCCGTTTCATAAGTTGGACGATGAATCAGTGTTAGCCAATGCGATCAGCAACACCGTGATGGAAGACGGTAATATTGTCGGAGCCCGATGGACAACTGGAAGGTGGACAGGAAAGCATGCACTGCTTTTTGACAGCGATAATGATTTCGTAGGGATCAAGATTCCTGGAGAATACCCTGAGTTGACCTTGGCGGCTTGGATCCGGGTGGATCGGTTCGACTTTGTTTTCAATGCGATCCTCAATTCTGACGGATACGACCTGGGTGACATCCATTTTCAGCTGACCAGGCAAGGGTATCCTCGTGGTGGGGTGATCGTGGAGGGAAAATTCAGGGACGAAGTATTGAGCCAACCTGTTCCGTTGGGAGAATGGGTCCATGTTGCCTCTGTGCTCAACACGCAAACCCGCACTCAACAGATCTATGTGAACGCACAACTTTCCCGTGAACGTTTTTGGCAAAGTGATGAGCCTTTACGTCCAGGATCCTGTCGCCTTGGCAACTGGCTATCCGTTCCGGGTGTGGGGTCGGAGAAACGGGCGTTTCGCGGTAGTATTGATGAATTGGCGATTTGGAAACGTGCTTTATCTGAAGCGGATATCAACCATCTGTTCGAGGCGGGGCGACCAGGTATGACTTTAGGAATGAAATAAGGAAAAAAATGAATAGTAAATCGAGTAAAGGGAATCAATTCGCATCGCAGTCCGGACCACTATCCAGAAGATCCTTCCTGACAGCCGGAACCCTCGGCGTAGGTGGGCTTAGCCTTGCGGATGCACTAAGACTGAGGGCGGCAACTGGTGAAAAGAGTGTGGCCCCGGACACATCGGTTATTTTCGTTTGGCTCGCCGGGGGACCGCCCCACATGGAGACCTACGATATGAAACCGGATGCACCTTCCGACTATCGCGGCCTTTTCGATCCTATTCGCACCAACGTACCCGGCATCGACGTTTGCGAACTGCTCCCCATGCACGCCAAGTGTGCCGACAAGTACACCCTGATTCGCAGCATCGCCCATACCTTCAATGATCACGGTGGGGGAAGCAAACGATTCATGACCGGGCGTATTCCTGCTACGCCAACGGGTACCAAGAACGATGCCCCCTCAGTGATCTCGATCGTCAACAAGATGCGTGAGGACATAGACGTAGGGTTACCCAACTGCATCACGATGGGGAACGGTCGCCGTGCCAATCCAGACACCTACGCCCAAGGTGCAGCGTATCTGGGAATGAAGTACAACTATTTGCCCGTTGGAGACGATCCAAGTTCCCCGAATTTCGCAGTCCGAAATATGTTCCTCGACAAAGCAATGGAAGAGCGTCTGGACGATCGAAGGAAACTTCTCGGTGATTTCGACAGGCTGCGAAGGGACGTTGACGCAAACGGAGCGATGGAGGCGATGGATGAATTCAGTCAAAAAGCCTTCGACTTGTTGACCAGCCCACGTATGCATTCAGCCTTCGACTTATCGAAGGAACCTCAAAAGCTCCGTGAACGCTATGGCATGCATGCCTGGGGTCAGCGGGCTCTCATGGCAAGACGACTCGTAGAAGCCGGAAGTAGTTTCGTCACCGTGGCCATGGAGAATCCTTTTATATCAGGTGTAAAGTATCCAAAACTCGGCTTTTACAATTGGGATTCCCATGCAGTCAATTGCGACCTCTGGGTCGATGCCCGACACCGTTTCCCCATTTACGACCGTGCCATCACAGCCTTGATTGAAGATCTACACGACCGCGGGTTAACTGAAAAAGTCTTGCTGGTGGTAACCGGTGAGTTCGGTCGCACACCAAAAATCAGCCGGGCTGACAAAGGTTCCAAGGGTCTTCGCCACGGACGCGAACACTGGCCACAGGCGATGTCTGTGCTGGTTTGCGGGGGCGGCATGGATCACGGTCAAGTGGTCGGCTCCACCACCTCCAAGGGTGAACATCCTCATGATCGCCCTCTCACACCCAATGATTTATGGGCGACAGTTTACCGTCATCTGGGCATCGATCAGAACGCCAGCATCCCAGACTTTTCGGGACGTCCCCAGCATCTCCTTCCCTTCGGAAAGCCAATTCGCGAATTGATATGAAGAAACCCGTCCCATTGCGGTGTATGAGCAGTTGGAGGCATCGTTTTATCTGGTCTTCGATGCTTGTCGGAACCTTGGGCGTTGCTCAGGCCGCCGACCGGTTTGAAGCGATTCGCCCAGTGCTCGAGAAGCACTGCATCGATTGTCACGGGGTTGATAAACAGAAGGGGGACGTACGGTTCGATAAATTCTCTGGAGGTCCTTCAGAGGAGACGGAGTTGTGGCTGAAGGTATTGGATCAACTCCAGTCCGGAGAGATGCCACCGAAGAAAAAGCCACGGCCCAGCCATACAGAACTGGCTGTGCTCACAGGCTGGATTGAGGAAAATGCCGGAGCGGCGACTCAGGCTTTTATTGAAAACATGAAACGACCGGAGAACGGGAACCTGGTGCCGCATGAAAAGCTCTTCGATCCGAAGACTGCTGAGGAGGGTCCGAAGATTGCAGCCAGCCCTGCACGTATATGGCGTACACTTCCAGGGAGTTATGAGGCCAAGCAACAGGCATGGCTAAAGGAACGTGGAGTGAATGTGGCCATGAGGAATGGACAGGGGAAAAGGTATGGGTACTTCCCGGCACCATTTGGATTGCATGGGGAACATGAATTGAAGAATTATTCGTTCCGTTACTCATTGGAAGCTTCCCAGACAGAAGGGTTGGCGAACAATGCACGGGGGCTGTTGGGCCTTGTCATCGACGTAAAGCCGAGAGGCAATGTGAAGACCTTGATTCAGGATCTCGCAAAATCGGAAGAAGTGCCCAAGACCAAGGAACTCAACCAAGTCATTACGGAACAGTATATTCACTGGCTCGGGAGAGAACCTGAGAATGCGGAATTGGAGCGGAAGCGTAAAAAGGTGGAGGAAAGCATTGGAAAATTCGGCAACCGTGAAGGCCTGATCTTTGGCCTGGTTCCGATCTTGATCCATCCAGAGGCATTCTATCACTCAGAGTTCGGGATCGAAGTTGCAAAGGACCAGCCTGCCATCCTTACACCGGAAGAGATCATAGACGCGATAGACCGTGCATTGCGTGATCAGCGACATGAAGCTGGCCGTAACCCCAGGTCTCAATGGCAGATTGGATACGGAAATCCAATCGTACGGGACTTCCTTCAAGTGGCTGCTGAGCAAGGGAAACTCAACAATCGGGAGGACTTGTTGGCGGCACTGGATTTAGCCAAGCAACACAAGAGGATAAAAAAGCTATCCGAGTCGGAGACCGTGAAACGTTTCCTGGAAGAGTATTTCAACTACACAGAGTACTTCCACGTGTTCAAAGATATTGGTGAACTACAGAAGGAAAAGGATGCGGGCCGGTTGTTTGGTACCTTTGCCGAACATTTCAACAACGGCCATCCAGAGAAGGTGGTCTCCAAGACCCGAGCTGTCATCGATAAGATTCTGGAAGAAGACCGGGATGTCCTCGCCCGTCTGCTCACGATCAAAACTGACTACCGGGGCGACTCGGATGTGACGCTGGAAATGGTATTCGAGAAGGCAAAGCGTGGGTTTGAGGGAGGAATCGGGCACCTGGAACGGCGTTTGGCCCAAACCGGGGAAAATAAATTATCGGACAAAGACCGTGAAAGAACCCTGAAGGATCTGGAGAAAAGGAAAAAGGGGCTCGCAGAGTTAATGGAGAAACATCCTGATTGGCTGGAGCCCAGCCGACTTGGTGTTCTCAACCAACGCTCCTGGCTCGTTTCACATTCGGATAATGCCGAGAACCATCCGATCCATCGCGGCAAATGGATTCGGGAAAGATTGCTGGGAGGGAGGGTGCCGGATGTACCTGTGACGGTGGATGCAGCCTTACCGGAAGACCATAGCAAGACACTTCGTGAACGCATGGAGAAAACCCGGCAGGCTGAGTGCTGGAAGTGCCACCGCCTGATGGATCCTCTGGGGCTGCCTTTTGAACAATTTGACCACTTTGGAAGTGTCCGTGAAACAGAGAAAGACCGCCCTATAATCATCACTGGAGAAATTATTGATAGTGGTGACCCGAAGATCGACGGCCCAGTGGCTGGCCCGGATGAGTTGGTAAACAAGCTGGCTAGTTCTGAACGTGTGCAACAGGTATTCGTTCGCTACGCCTTTCGTTTCTGGATGGGGAGAAATGAAACACTTCAGGATGCGAAAACCCTGCAAGATGCTTACAAGGCCTACAAGGAAAGCGGTGGCAGTATGTCGGCCCTGCTACAATCACTTCTCACTTCAGATGCATTTCTTTATCGTACAGGAGCCATTTCAAAAACAGGGAGAACCAAACTATGAAAATAAATCGACGTGAAATCATCAAGAGTGCTGCTCTGGCAGCAGGAGGAACAGCCCTGAGTACTCAGCCCGGGTCCGCCGCACAAGAAATCTCCGGATCTCCCAAACGCTTTGTCTTTTTTATCTATAGCAACGGCTTTCACCCAGACCATGTTTGCCCATCTTCGCTCAAGGACACTCGAAAGACCGATAAGCTTATTGATGTAGAGTTGGCACCTCATGACTTACCCAAATGGACAGCCCCGCTTGAAAAATACAAAGATCGCATGACCATCCTGCAGGGTGTCAATGGCCGACATTGCAGCACAAGTCATGGCACACCTTTTGGTTGTTTGGCAGGGGTCAAAAAAGGTAAGTCCCCCACTGCTCCTACAATTGATTATGCACTGGGAAATGCTTTACCCAAAGCTCCCCTACCCATGCTGGGTATCGGGCTCAGCCAATTGACTACAATGCAGGCCACGCCCATCACCTACAGCTCTTCCGCAGCTGCAGCCTCACGACCCATTCCATTGTTTTCAGATCCCAGGATGGCCTACCAGAACATCTTTGGCAGTGTTGCAGGAGAAAAGTCCCGCGACGCCTTCCTTGCTGAGACAGATTGGTTCAGGGAAGTGCTGGATGACAGTGCCAATCTCCGCAAACGTTTGAGTGGAGCAGAAGCTGCGAAGTTTGATACTTACCTCAATGGTCTCACTCAGATTCAAAAGCAACGGTCGGACCTGATGGGGATGAAAGACTCGCTATCGAAGTTCAAACCCGAGTTAAGCGAAGCTTTCGAGAATCCAGAGCACAGTGGCCAGTGGTGGGAAGCGGGTATCGATGTTGGTGTGGCAGCCCTAAAGGCAGGAGTTACAAATGTTTTGACGGTTGACGCTGGACTCAGTGGCCCAGATGGCATGCCGTTGGACACCTTCAAACTGAACTGGCCCAAAGAAGCAAGAGAACCCAAAAAATCTCACGACATCGGTCATTGGCCTCAGAATGGTCCCGGCTGGCTGAGTGCCCGGCATTACAGCCTTACCATGCTTGAGCGAATCATCCAACCTCTTGCAGCAACGCCGGAACCTGAAGGCAAAGGCTCTATGCTCGACAACACTCTCATCGTGTACACCAGCGACTCAGGAGAAGTCCAGCACTCCCATGGCAACCATTGGCCCTTCTTGCTCATTGGAAACCTTGGTGGCAAAATCCGCAGCGGCCGCTACATCCAGTTCCCAACATGGGGATCGATGACCAAGACTCCAAACTCCAGTTACGGGGAACCCGTCGCCCACCATGAACGTCCCCATGATGGACGCACAATCAATGCCCTTTGGACCACACTTTTGCATGCAGCGGGATCGCCCGTCGACGGCTTCAACATGGATATCGCTCCAAAAGGACTGGATAGAGTTGGCCCGATGGAGGAATTGCTGGCATGATGTCACCGCATGTCTGGGCATTGCTCATCCTTGTATTTACTTCGAGCATTCTAACATCCAAACCACCCCCACTACTTGACTGCACTGGCCCGGAAGGTGTGAGTGCCGAGGCTGTTGCAAGTGCCCAGAAAGCCTGGGCAAAGTATCTTGGAGAAATGAGCCATGACAAAGCATTCGTTTTGGACAAAGAGAAAAAAACAAAAGTCTCCATGATCTTAATCCCGCCAGGGAAGTACTATCGCGGGGAAGGAAAAAATGCTGTCGTGGTCACCTTGACGCGTC
>CAYSOI010000008.1:0-6140 GCA_964432425.1 uncultured Opitutales bacterium
CAAATCAGGGCAGACCAGATGCCCAGGTCTCGCCGTTCAATTGTGATGTTTAGAGAAAGGGATTGGGCGGTTTCCAAAAACGTTTTACGCACGGAATCAACTTCTTTTTGGAGAATCCCACTGAGGATGAGAGTAGAGCTGGATTCGGGACGAAGGCCGTTAAGTAATATTTCAGAATTCGTGGAAAGGATTGGGGCGAGGATGTTAGCCAGGATTAAACCGGAGGAATGTTCTGGAATTCCTGTGGCAAGGTCAGCTACAGAAAATGTTACGGATCCTTTGAGATTATTGAGTTCGGTGTTTTCGTGGCAAATTCGAATGGAGTCTTGGTCAATATCGAAGGCTTGAATATTTTGGAAACCCAATAGAGCAGCTGAAAGACTCAATATTCCAGAACCGCAACCTGCATCGATGATGGTCTTTTGAGCAATAGATCGAGGGTCCTGTTGCTCAAAATATTCCAGTAAGCCTTCGACACAGAGGCGTGTAGTTTCGTGGTTCCCAGTACCAAAGGCCATCCCTGGGTCGAGGTAGAGGGCTTTGTGATGCTCTGGGACAGTGTATTCATCCTGCATCCAAATGGGCACCCAATGAAGTTGGCCACATTGCCAAGGTTGAAAGTGAAATTTATAGGCATTTTGCCAATCTTGGTCGGGGAGCTCAGAAACTGTGGACTCCAGGGGTAGTTCTGAGAAAACATCTCTGAGCTGGTGGTAGGCAGATTGAGCTTCTTCTGTGGTGGGGTAAAATCCGTACAGATGAAAATCCCTGCCACCAGGAATGCTTTCGATCATCCAATGATCACTGCCATCCTCGCAGAAGTATGCTTCCAGTTCATCGGCAAGATGATCGGGAATTGGGGTTTTGAGCTGAATCATACCGTTTCCTGGAGATGTCTACCGTTTTGGCTGGCCTGAAGCTCTTTCCGCTTTCGGGTAACGGAAGGAAGCGGACGTTGAATCGTATCTGCAATTTCCCGGTCTCTGTAACCCTCTGTAGCCATGCGGAGGATGGTTTCTTCATCTTCCGGCGTATACTTCGGGCGTTTGATCTTTTTGAGTTCCAGCAGACCCAATTCTTGCTGAATGTGCTCCACTAATCGTTCTTTCTCAAGGGGAACCAACAAGTCCAGCAATGCGACAGAAAGTTGATAGGCGGCAGTAATCTTGCCTTTTCCACGGGGAATATCTTTAAGCCCAGTTTCCTTGATCAGCTCACGTAAATGCTCCTGGCGACGAATCTTGGCACGGGCTTTGTAAAGCTGCTGTTCCTGTCGTACAACTTCCTGCTGGTCTGGAGTCAGACCTTTGAGCCGCTCCTTGAGCTCCTGTTCAGAGAGCAAACCAGGAGTCACCATATCCAGCTCCTTACTTTTCTCTTTCTTATTATTGCCCCAGTTGAGTTTGGGTTTTTTCCCGGCATCGTCCCAGAGCCAGGAGGATTCTCCACCATATATATTTGCCATTGTCTTTGTTAAGAGGATGTTTCTGGAATCAAGAGCGATGTCAAGATCCTGAAGCAAATGAGGCACGACATACTGCTAACCACCCAAGCATGAGCAGCACTCCTCCAACCGGCGTGAATCGTCCCAACCCCTCAATTCCCAGAAAGGCCATGCAGTAAAGACTTCCAGAGAAAACCAGAATACCTCCCAGAATGAGAAAACCTGCTAACTGCAGACCTTTGGCTTGTTTGGAATCGCCCAGTGCAAGTGCACCTAATGCCAATGCCAGAAGGACCACGCCGTGGATTTGGTGATAACGAAGCCCGGTCTCAAAAGCACTGTAAAATTTTGTATCCATTTGGTCCTGCAAAGCATGTTTTCCCGAGGCTCCAAGCAAGACACTCAGAAAACCAATGATCCCTGCGATAAAAAGGAGTGCTGTTTTTCGATTCATGGGTCAGGAAGCACGGTCCAAAGAGTTTCCCTTGTCAAGTTCATGGAGTCAGCTTTGCTACATGCATGCTCACACACCTGGATAGCAAAAACCAACCTGGGATGGTCGACATCTCCGCAAAAGCCATCACCCAAAGAACGGCGACTGCGGAAACCTACGTAGATTTTCCCAAAGATACTTTTCCTACGAAAGCTCAGGAGGAAATTCAGACCAAGAAAGGACCAGTCTTCCAGACGGCAATCATCGCGGCTACGCAAGCCGTGAAACGAACGTCCGAGCTCATTCCATTCTGCCATCCCCTGCCCTTGGACGGGATAAAGGTAAAGATCGCATTCAACTCCCTGACTACCGTTCACATTGAATGCACAGTCAAAACAACCCACAAAACTGGAGTCGAAATGGAAGCCCTGACCGGAGCCAGTGTCGCCGCCCTTACTATATATGATATGTGTAAAAGCCTGACCCAGCGAATGGTGATCAGGGAAACCCGTTTGGTTGAGAAGAAAGGCGGAAAATCAGACCTTCATCATGACCAAGAATCCTGAACATCTCCGCATTCTCCTCCTGGCTGGCGGTAAAAGTCAAAGAATGGGAACAGACAAAGCGTCCTTACTTTACAACGGGCAAACGCAGTTGGAACGCATGGTAAAGCTGGTTCAACCACTTCAAATTCCGGTCCATTTGTCCCTGCGTCCTGACCAGTCCCCTCCCGAAGGTATCTCCTTGTCTCCGATTTTGGATCGAGATGAGTTTGCTAATTCCGGGCCACTTGGAGGGATGCTCTCCGCATTGACTGAATATCCTGAGGAAGCCTTTCTTGTCATTGCCTGCGATCTACCATTTCTGGACTTGCCGACCCTTCAATACCTTATCAACAATCGGTCCGAGGCACATCTGGCCACAGCTTTCAAAAGTCATCATGACGGACTTCCCGAACCACTTTGCGCCATTTGGGAGCCCCATTGCACTTCTTTATTAATAGAGAAACTCCAGGGTGAGATTCGTTGCCCCCGTAAAATTCTGATTCAGGAGAACACCCTCCTGCTTGACCTCCCAAACCCGGAAGCTCTCGATAACATCAACACCCCGGAAGAATACGAGGAAGCCCTCTCCCGCATCACTTTATTGAAATGAAAACCGTCCATCTGCAATATTTTGCCATATTAAAAGAGAAGAGAGGTCAAGCCAGGGAAACTCTCCAGACAGAAGCTAACACAACAGCTGAACTCTACG
This sequence comes from uncultured Opitutales bacterium, assembly GCA_964432425.1. Taxonomy (GTDB): domain Bacteria; phylum Verrucomicrobiota; class Verrucomicrobiia; order Opitutales; family JABJCN01; genus JAYPDO01. The sequence continues at coordinate 3,132 of CAYSOI010000008.1, forward strand.
AAGAACTCAAATCCCGCTATCATTTTCCCCTCTCGGTAGACCGCCTTCGAGTCGCCATCAACGAAGAGTTTTCCGACATGGATACCACACTACAGGAAAATGATGAAATCGTTTACATTCCACCCGTGGCCGGAGGTTGATTATGTTCTCACTGTCCGACACTTCCATAACTTGCTCCCCGGAGAATCTGCAAAACCCAGCTGCAGGAGCCTATGTCAGCTTCGAAGGTTGGGTACGCAATCACAACGAAGGCAAAGAAGTCAAAAGTCTGGAGTATGAGGCATACCCAGCACTGGCAAACAAAGAGGGTGAACGAATCCTCCAGGAAGCCAAAGAGAAATTTGATATTCTGGAATCCCTCTGCATTCACCGAATTGGCCATTTACAAATTGGGGAAGTTGCCGTCTGGGTAGGCGTCATTGCCAAACATCGTGATGCTGCCTTTCTAGCCTGTCGCTACATTATTGATGAAGTCAAAATCAGAGTCCCCATCTGGAAGAAGGAACATTACACGGACGGTGATTCCGGCTGGGTTCGTTGCGAACATTGTGCCGGGCATGTTCATGGATAACCGTCCCCCATCTCCTAGACTTCATTTTTTGGATGACAACCCGCTGGGTTTCGGGCACAAACCCTCTCCCCATTTTCAAACCACTCAACCCACTTATGTCTGAAGAACTCTCTGAAATCGGTCTCATCGGTCTTGCCGTTATGGGACAGAATCTAGCGCTGAACATTGCTGATCATGGCTTTGCCATCTCCGTATACAACCGGACGACTGCCAAAACCGACGAATTTGTCGCGGCAAATCCGAATACACCCGGAAAACTGATCGGATGCCCGACTCTGGAAGGATTTGTTCAATCTCTGAAACGTCCACGCAAGGTAATCATCATGGTGAAAGCCGGAGGTGCCACGGATGCAGTCATTGACAGCCTTCTCCCCTTTATGGAAGAAGGGGACATCATCATTGATGGGGGTAACGCGAAGTGGACCGACACTATCCGCAGAGAGAAGGAATTGTCTGAAAAAGGATTTCGCTTTGTCGGCTCAGGAGTCAGCGGTGGCGAGGAAGGTGCCCGATTTGGTCCATCTCTCATGCCCGGAGGTGCACCCGAGTCCTGGCAGGAACTCAAGCCGGTTTGGGATGCCATTGCCGCCAAAGTAGATCCGGAAACAGGAAAACCTCTCGAAGGAGCCGAGCCCGGTAAGCCCATTGAAGGTGGAGTCCCCTGCTCTGCATACATCGGCTCCGATGGGGCCGGTCATTACGTCAAGATGGTCCACAACGGTATCGAGTACGGCGACATGCAAATGATCTGCGAAGCGTACGACCTGATGCAAAACGTCCTCGGCATGACGCCTCCGGAAATCGGCAAAACTTTTGCAAAATGGAATGAAGGACTGCTCGACTCTTTTCTGATCGAAATTACCGCCGACATCCTTCAGCAGGCCGACCCGGAAACAGGAAAACCCTTTGTCGACATTGTTCTGGATACGGCTGGGCAGAAAGGTACAGGGAAATGGACTTCCGTCAACGCCCTCGACATGGGCGTTCCTGCTCCAACGGTGTCTGAAGCGGTTTTCGCCCGTTGCCTGAGTGCGGTAAAAGAAGAACGTGTGGCTGCCAGCTCCATTCTGGAAGGACCTTCCATTGAGTTCACAGGAGATAAGGAAGCCTTCATTGATGCAATCCACGATGCCCTCTACTGTTCCAAAATTTGTTCTTATGCCCAAGGCTTCCAACTCATGAGAGAAGCCCAAAATGAATATGACTGGACTCTGAACTTCGGAGAAATCGCTCAAATCTGGCGTGGAGGTTGTATCATCCGGGCCGCCTTCCTTCAGAAGATTACAGAAGCGTATGCCAGAGAGGATGATCTCGCCAACCTTCTCCTCGATCCCTACTTCAAGGATGCTATTCACAATGCCCAGGCCAACTGGCGGAAAGTTGTCGGCGCAGCAGTCGAACATGGAGTCGCAGTTCCCACCTTTGCCTCCGCACTCTCCTATTACGACAGTTATCGCACGGCACGGCTTCCTCAGAACCTCCTCCAGGCACAACGGGATTTCTTTGGAGCCCACACCTATGAACGTGTGGATCAGCCCAGAGGCAAATACTTCCACATCGACTGGCCAGCCCCAGATCGGCCACAACTCAGTATATAATTTTAGGAAAGACTCCCCTTCCATACCACAAGGTGTGGAAGGGGGAAATCTCCTCAAAATTTAGACACCTACGAGATCTTTGACTGCGGCGACCGCATAGTCGCGGTTCATTTTCGCAATCACGTCAAGCGGGATTTCTTTCGGGCAGACTGCCGAACATTCGCCGTAGTTTCGGCAATTCCCAAATCCGGCATCATCCATTGCCGCCACCATAGCCAGGGAGCGACGATCTTTTTCCGGTTTGCCTTGAGGAAGGATGTTCATGTGAGAAACCTTGGCTCCGGTAAAGAGCATGGCTGAAGCATTTTTACATGCAGCTACACAAGCTCCGCATCCAATACAGGCAGCAAAATCAAAGGCGTCGTCGGCGACTTTTTTGGGAATTAAAATTTCGTTGGCATCCTGACAACCACCCGTCCGGCAAGTGATGAAACCCCCAGATTGAATGATTTGGTCCAGACCAGACCGATCAACAGCCAGATCTTTGTGGATTGGGAACGCTTTGGCACGGAAAGGTTCGATGGTGATGGTGTCGCCATCGCTGAACTTTCGCATGTGAAGCTGGCAGGTGGTGGTGCCGCGGTCTCCGCCATGAGGAACTCCGTTGATGGTGAGGGAGCAAATTCCACATACGCCTTCGCGGCAGTCCGAATCAAAAGCAACGGGCTCTTCTCCTTTTTCAACAAGTTGCTCGTTCAGCAGGTCGAGCATTTCAAGAAAGGAGGAGTCCTCGGAGACGTCGGAAATGGCGTAAGTTTTAAAATGTCCGGCACTTTCCGGTCCGTCCTGCCGCCAAATTTTGAGTTTGAGATTCATGATTGGTTGATGAGTACGGTTCAG
>CAYSOI010000008.1:6240-13935 GCA_964432425.1 uncultured Opitutales bacterium
AGTTCCTGATTCAGTTCTTTTCCGGAACCGACAACTTTCAGGTTTTTGTCAAACTCTTCACGAAGAGCCGGGATTTTTTCCAATGCTTCTTCCAGGCCAGCTTTATTCCGGGCCATTCCACATTGTTCCCACATGATTTTACCCAACTCCAGATGAATGGATCTTGGGGAACGGCTACCGCCGGTTTTCAGCATTTTTTCGGTGAAGGCGTTCACATCACTCTCCACCTGCTTGAAAGCTTCATTATCGGTCCCAACGCTTCCTGGGGCTACGCCGGCGAGATAATTTGGTAAAGTATAGGGAAGCACAAAGTAGCCGTCCGCAAGACCTTGCATGAGAGCACTGGCTCCAAGGCGGTTGGCTCCGTGGTCGGAGAAGTTGGCTTCCCCTATGACAAAGAGTCCGGGAATGGTGCTTTGCAAATTGTAGTCTACCCAGAGACCACCCATGGTGTAGTGAGGGGCTGGGTAGATCCGCATCGGTTGCTTGTAGGCATTTTCACCGGTAATGCGTTCGTAAATATCAAAGAGGTTGCCATAGCGTTCACGGATTGCCGGCTCACCCAGTCGCTGAATGGCATCAGCAAAATCCAGGTAAACACCGCGTTTTCCAGGTCCTACACCGCGGCCATCGTCACAAGCTTCTTTTGCCGCACGGGAGGCAATGTCACGGGGAGCAAGGTTACCAAAGCTGGGATACTTGCGTTCCAGGAAATAGTCGCGATCTTCTTCAGGAATGTCACTGGCAGGCTTCTCACAGTCTGCCTTATTTTTCGGAACCCAGACACGTCCATCATTTCGAAGGGATTCGGACATGAGTGTCAGTTTGGACTGATGGTCTCCAGCCTGAGGGATACAGGTGGGGTGAATCTGAGTGTAGCAGGGGTTGGCAAAGCCGGCACCTTTTTTGTAAGCCTTCATGATGGCTGTGGTGTTACAACCAACTGCATTGGTAGAAAGGTAAAAGACGTTGCTGTAACCTCCCGTAGCCATAACCACTGCATCCGCAGCCCAGGACTTGATTTCACCAGTGATCAGGTTACGAGTCACAATCCCTTTGGCGTGGCCATCGACCAGAACCAAATCCAGCATCTCATGCCGGTTGTACATCTTGACTTTGCCAAGGCCAATCTGGCGACTCAGCGCAGAGTATGCACCAAGCAACAACTGCTGGCCTGTAGCACCTCTGGCATAAAAGGTTCGGGAGACCTGAGCTCCGCCAAAAGAACGGTTGTCCAGAAGACCGCCATAATCCCGAGCAAAGGGAACGCCTTGGGCGACACATTGGTCAATGATATTGGCGCTGACTTCAGACAAGCGATGAACATTGGCTTCCCGTGAACGAAAGTCCCCTCCTTTTACAGTGTCATAAAAGAGGCGGTGAATACTGTCTCCATCGTTTTGGTAATTCTTGGCCGCATTGATTCCACCCTGCGCCGCAATACTGTGGGCTCGACGGGGACTGTCCTGATAACAAAAGGCGGTAACGTTGTAGCCTTGTTCCGCAAGAGTTGCTGCGGCAGAGCCACCGGCAAGTCCAGTTCCCACAATGATGATGTGGTACTTTCGGCGGTTGGCAGGATTAACCAGCTTGTTGGAAAATTTATGCCGACTCCACTTTTCAGCGATCGGCCCTTCGGGTATCTTTGCGTCGAGTTTCATGGGCTTAGCCGGGGAGTTGAAGGGTGCCGGTCAAAACGGCAACAGGAACGGAGATAAAACCAATAAATACGATCCAACCATAGGCGGTCGCGATGTTGTCAAATCGGGCTCGCCAGGCTTCATTTCGTAGTCCAAGGGATTGAAAAAGACTGCTTACACCGTGAGACAGATGCAGGCAAAGAAACGCCATGCAAACGATATAGAGTGCAGAAACCCACTTCACCTGAAAGCCGGCTATGATCATCGCGTAGACGTCGTGCACGTCCTTGTGAGCACTCTCCAGGTGGTAGTGCATATCCTGAAACTCAGGATGAGTAATCCGGACCGTATAATGCAATACGTGGAAAACAATGAAGCCGAAGAGAAGGGTGCCTGTGAATCCCATGCCTCGGGAAGCAACGGTCGCTTGGACATACTTTTCTTCGCCGTTGGAAACTGGCCGGGCGGCACGGTTTTCCCGGACGATGGAGATGGCTGTCAGCACATGAACCAAAGTCGTAGCCAACAGAAAAAACCGGAATCCCCACAGAATCAGGGGCACACTCTGCAATTTGTAGGCGTACGCATTGAGGGCTTCCTGTCCAAGGAACGCCTGAAGATTCCCCAGCATGTGTACAAATACAAATCCAGCCAGAATGAATCCGGAAAAAGCCATCATGTATTTTTTCCCGATGGAGGAGTTCAGGTGGCTACAGCAGGGTTTACTCATTTTCTGGAATATATTTGGGGGGATTCAACCTGAACTGTTGAAACTTTCAAACCAGCATTCTCTCTATGGGGAATCTATAAGCAGAGCCCATTCAGCTAATTATTGTTCATTTATACAAGTGGAGGCGAAGTGATTTTTTCAAACAGAAAGTGGATTTGGTTTGCCAATGGTGAAGTTTGCTTCTTTTGGTATTTGCCCGTGCAGGCAATCTCGATGAATTGAGGAAGTTTGCTAATTATTGGCCGGAATTTTCTTTATGAAGTATGTATTTATAACAGGTGGTGTTGTTTCCTCACTCGGAAAGGGATTAACTGCAGCAGCGTTGGGAACGTTGCTGGAAAAACGTGGATACCGGCCAAGATTGCAGAAGTTTGACCCGTATCTGAATGTGGATCCGGGGACGATGAATCCTTTTCAACATGGCGAAGTCTATGTATTGAATGATGGAGCGGAGACAGATTTGGATTTGGGTCACTATGAGAGATTTACTACGGCTCCTCTGGATCGGTTCAACAACCTGACTTCCGGCCAGATCTACGAAAGTGTACTCCAAAAAGAACGCCGTGGAGATTATTTGGGCAAGACAGTCCAGGTCATTCCTCATGTTACCAATGAAATCAAGCAGAGAATCCATGCCAACAGCGAAGGATTTGATGTAGTTCTTACAGAAATTGGTGGAACCATTGGCGACATTGAAGGATTGCCATTTCTGGAAGCCATGAGGCAATTTGCACTGGAGGTAGGAAAAGAGAATGTGCTGTTTATTCACGTCACTCTTGTCCCCTACCTTAATGCATCCGGTGAATTGAAAACCAAGCCCTCCCAGCAAAGTGTGGCCAAATTGCGGGAAATTGGAATTCAGCCCGACATTCTGGTTTGCAGAACAGAACGGACCCTGAACCCCGAAATTCGCCAAAAGCTTAGCTTGTTTTGTAACATTCCTCTGGATTCCGTGATTGAGGAAAAAGACGTCGACTTTTCCATTTACGAACTCCCCCTTTGCCTGCACCGGGAACGTCTGGATGCCTTGGTTATTCGCAAACTGGGCCTGGGTGGCAACGAGCCCTCCATGGAAGATTGGGAGAATATTGTCCGCAGGTTAAAATTCCCACAGCACCGGATCAAAGTTGGTGTGGTCGGCAAGTACATCGATTTGGGTGATAGTTACCTTTCCGTATTTGAGTCACTGACCCATGGAGGCATTCTCAATGACTGCGGAGTCGACTTTGTAAAAATTGATTCCGAAGCGTTGGAAAATGACCCGCATTTGAGCTGCCTCCACCATGTGGACGGGATTGTTGTTCCAGGAGGATTTGGAGACCGGGGAGTACGAGGCAAAGTCCTCGCCGCCCGATATGCCCGGGAAAACAAGATTCCGTACTTCGGTCTGTGCCTGGGGCTGCAAGTCGCAATCATTGAATATGCAGAAGCTGTGGTAGGGCTTGAAGGAGCAAACAGTACTGAATTTAATCCGGCGACGCCTCACCCGGTCATCGATATCATGGAAGATCAGAAAGCCTTGGACAAAAAGGGCGGCTCCATGCGACTGGGACAATATCCATGCCAGTTGGCAGAAGGAAGCGTTGCTCGGGAAGCCTATGTCGATGAGATCATTTACGAACGCCATCGCCATAGATATGAGTTTAACAATGCATTCCGAGAAAAACTGGAAAGCAAAGGCATGCTTTTCAGTGGGATCAATCCAGATAGAAACCTGGTGGAAATTGTCGAAGTGCCCGATCATCCATGGTATGTCGGTGTGCAATTCCACCCTGAGTTTCAATCCAAGCCCAACCAGCCACACCCTCTTTTTGCCAGCTTCATCAAAGCAGCTGATAACTATCACCAAGCCAATTCGAAACCGACAATTGGATCGACCTCCAGAATTCAGGAGAAGATTGTGTGATGCTCTACGATGCTTCCCGTTTTCTATTGATTTCGGGCCCTTGCTCCCTCGAGTCCCGAGACCTATGCTTCTCCGTAGCAGAAGCAATGGCCGCTTTTCAGGAAGCCCACAAAGAGAAAGTCCAGGTCATCTTCAAAGGCTCCTTTGACAAAGCCAACCGCACCTCCGCCTCCAGCAAGCGGGGACCAGGTATGGAAGATGGATTAGCTTGGTTTCAGGAAATCAAAGACTCTTTTGGCCTACCGGTTCTCACAGATATCCATTCTCCAGAACAAGCGGCTCCAGTAGCTGAAGTATGTGATGTCCTGCAAATTCCAGCTTTTCTTTGCCGGCAAACCGACCTGTTGGTTGCGGCAGGCGAAACAGGAAGAGTCGTGAACATCAAAAAAGGCCAATTTCTTGCTCCTGGGGACATGCAATATGCCGTCAATAAGACCACGGCAAATTCTCCTGTGGAAACTTGGCTGACAGAAAGAGGCACCACTTTTGGCTACGGAAATCTGGTCGTAGACATGCGATCCATCCCTGTCATGAAAACAATCGCCACACCGGTCATCATTGATGCCTCCCATGGAATTCAACTTCCAGGTGCAGGGTCAGGACAAAGCTCAGGTCAACGCGATTTAATTCCTACGATTGCCCGCTCGGGTATTGCTGCTGGTGCCGATGGATTGTTTCTGGAAACACATCCTGACCCGGCAAATGCCATTTCCGATAAAGATAGCCAGTGGCCACTTGCTCAATTCTCGGCCTTGGCATCCTCTTGCATCCAGCTCTGGGACCATCTCCAGGCCAACTGCTTTGAAACTTAACCAAAAAAAGAGGCCGATTTTAACACCGGCCCCTTTCAGGAAAGTTTATCTAAGGAGATCTCTTACAGGTGATCGTAGGCACCCTTTATGATCTTATCGATAACGATGTAGCTAATTTGACGCTCTTTGGATACAGCGTTCTTTGCTTTACCAGAAGCGACCTCCGCTTTGATCGCATCACGTAGATCCGCAGTGATCTTTGTGCGTTTACGACGACCGGACGGGGTGGTGGCACTGCTATCAACCACACCGTAGATATCTGCTAGTTTTCTAGCAAATGCTTTACCGTCAGTAAATCCATTTTCAGCTGCAAAGACATCCACTTTGGCTTTTAATCCAGCGTCAGCTGCAGCTTTGCTTTCAAGGCGCCTACGTTTCGCTTCAAGGCGGGCTTGCTCTTTTTCGATTTCTCTTAGTTCAGAATGTACACTCATTTGATAATTCAGGGTTTTATTAAAATCCCATCAGGGAGATTCAGATGATCTGGTGAGCCATGTTTATAATAAGAATGCATTTGTCAACACTCTTATGGTTAGAGCATCCATTCATAGATCTTATTTAACCAGATATGTCTCTCCATTATAAGGGAGGACTAGAGTTTTGAACTTCTGCATATCCTCACCAACAGAATGCCCAAGGCCAGAATGTACGACAATAAAAAGAGCACACTTGTTCATTACCCCAAACTCCACAAAACGCTTCTTTAGTTCGTCATAAATTTTGCCTTCATGGAATCTAGGTAAAGCCGGGGGCATCTGTACATCAGGATGGCGACGAGCTACAATTTGGTTTTTATTAAAAATAGGGCGTGGAGGTAATCCCTGTAATACACGACGCTCATTCTCCTCATCTATCCATAACTCTGTTTCCTTTAAGGCACGTTCCCAAGCTTCACTTTTCTCATCTGTCCATTGCAATGAAGAAGCTACATCTGATTGTAGTTTTGTGGCACCCTTCCAACTGGAACTCATCAGATATATGGAATCAGGCCGATTCTCCACTGCAAGAAAGAGGGGGCTAGCCCAATCCAACCCGCTCTGTGAACTGTACATTCCCGGATAACCATCCGGTTTGTTTTCTTCTTTAAAGCCGTCTTTATCGATATTGAGATAACTCTTTAGCCAGATGATAGAGTAGGCTTTATTGCCAGAGTTCGCCGGCATAAAATCTCGGTTACATAATGCAATTTTATCACCCCAAAACACCAATAGGTTAAACACCACGCCTTCCTCCAGAGAATCAACGACGCGTCGTAATTCATGCTCTAACCCGATAATGTAAGCTTCTGTATTTTTATCCGTACCTGGCACCGCTTCTAACAGAAAAAGGACTTTTTTCCCCGTTATGGGCAAATTATAGAAATGCTTATGCAAGGACGCCCCACTATCATCAATGACTACTGGAGGTGAATTCGATACCTCAACAACCCCGTTGGCCGGCTTGGGAAAAGCATCCAGTGCCTCTAATTCACCAATCGGGAGTTCCATATTTCTAAACTTTGGATCGACACCAACAAAATTCAACGTGGGCATCGTTGGTGTCGCAGGGGCTCCTTTTATGGTAAGGTTCTCAGATACAGGTGGAGGCATTTTCTCCTGAAGCTCCTGGCTCCCGGTAACATCCTCTTCCTTTGCAACTGTAGTGAGCTCACCAGCTTCAGAAGGGAGCTCCACTGGCAATGGAGGAAAATTCGTGACAAAACGCCTCTTCAGGGAGCCTCCCTCCCCTGCATCAGCTGCCCCACTATCATCCAATAGCGAAGAGATGTCATTGAGTGCCAATTCGGATTCAGGAACCAACTCAAATTCACTATCAATTGGCTCAGGTTCATCCGCAGCCGGATCCCATACGAGAATCAAATAGGCAAAGACAGTTAACATTCCGCTAACAAAGAGCAGAAAGGCTAAAGGGAGATCGATCAGCTTTGGTTTATTCAACGGAATAAAGTTTGGAATAGAAACGAGAGGCCTGGATTTGCAGCACTAGCATAGCACGAAGAGACCCAAGCACTCATTGAATTAAAGCAGCACATCCATTGGCATACTATCGCCAACGGTCAAGTCTATCCTATTCTATCACCCACCAAAAATAAGCCGCAAAGCGTGGCATTATTTACAACAGCTCTTCTTACGCCTTCCGAAATAACGGGCTTTGAAATAGGTTGCCAGTCCACCAAGAAAAGGCAGAGAGCCAACCAGCCAAAAAGCGTTGGGGTGCGGGTCACCGCATAGACCAAAAAAATGTCGCAGGGATTCAATCATGTCATTCGTGATTCCAAATAAATGCGAAGGCCTTGCAATAAGAAAATGCAAATGATTCGCGATTATTATAAGACCTCAAGACTTCTTATGCACAAAAGGCTTACTCCGATCCGGAAAACAAGTCGTGCATATTTCGCACTTTCTTCCGTCACACGACCTGGCACTACAATACTCCCGACCATAATAAATAATCTGCAAGTGGAGCTTGTTCCAAAGTTCCTTGGGAAACAGCCGCTTCAAATCCTCCTCCGTCTGCTTGACATTCTTGCCAGAAGTCAGCCCCCACCTTTGAGCAAGACGGTGAATGTGAGTATCCACAGGAAAAGAAGGCACGCCAAAAGCCTGA
>CAYSOI010000008.1:14035-31107 GCA_964432425.1 uncultured Opitutales bacterium
ACCTTATTCACCCGTTCATCCGTGCACTGAGCGGACAACAAAACTGCCACCAACAAAGTATACGGGTCCTTATGATTCAAAGGAATCGGCGGCTCAGGATACAATTCCTGCAACCTCCGGGCGATCCATTCTACACGTTCTTTCTTAAGCATGAGCAACAGGGCAGATTAGCTCCATAAATAAAAACGCAATGCAATTCCCTCCAACACCACAAAAGGATAGACACACCCCACTTCTCCGCAACAGATTAGCATCTGAATATTTATGGCAACACTGACCACACCACCCTCACTAGGATACGATCCCCAAGTATTCCCCCGCGAAACCAGCCGCCACTACATACCCAGCACAGAAGCGGAAATTCAAAATATGCTCAAATCCATTGGGCTAAACAAACTCGAAGACCTCTTTACCCACCTTCCGGAGAATACTCGATTCACTTCGCCACCTCCCCTGCCGGAAGAACAAAGCTACGAAGAACTTCAACAAACCCTCTTCGAACTCTCCAGGAAAAACAACCCCGCCATCTCCTTCCTCGGAGACGGGCTTCCCGACTTCAAAGTCCACCCCATTGTCCCCTTCGTCAGCAACCTCCGCAACCTCGCCACCTCCTACACCCCCTACCAGCCGGAACGCTCACAAGGCACACTGCTGACGCACTGGATTTACCAGTGCCTGCTCTCAGCACTTACTGGATTCGAAGCCATCAACTCTTCCCTTTACGACCGCTCCACTGCACTCCACGAAGCCATTTGCTGTGCAACCCGGTTAAAACGAAAATCCACCACCACGCTCCTTCCCGCCTCTCACCATCCCGCCGACCTCGAAGTACTGGAGACGCTCTTTGCCCACACCGACATCTCCATCCAAATTACACCCATTGATCCGGAAACCGGGAAAACCTGCCTTAACGCTCTCAGAGAACAAGCAACTGAACTTGGCGACCAGCTTGCCGCAATTGCCTTTCCACAAACCAACAACTTTGGACTCCTCGAAGATGTCGACGCCCTCACTGATCTCGCCGCAGAGCACAACGCCCTGAGCATCGCCGTCATCGACCCTCTGCTTCTGGCAACCAAAGGCCTCAAGCCCCCATCCCAGTATGGCATAAAGGGAGCTGACATTATCGCAGGCGAAGCACAACACCTCGCCATCGCTCCCAACTTCGGGGGCCCCGGACTCGGGCTTTTTGGCATTCGGCACAACAAAGACTGCCGCAATAACATCCGACAGACCCCAGGTAGATACGTCGGAAAATCCATCGACCATGCCGGACGGGATTGCCGCGTAATGGTCCTCTCCACCCGGGAACAACACATTCGGAAAGATAAAGCCACTTCCAACATCTGCTCCAACCAGGCCTTCCTCGCCACCCTTGCCGGAGCCTCTCTCCTGGCAAAAGGTGAATCCGGAACCTCGGCCTCTGTCCAATCTGCTCAACAAGCTGCAACGGAAACTCTCCCCCAACTCCTGGCTCTACCCGACATCGAACTCGCCTTCCCGGATCAACCCTTCTTCAACGAATTCACCCTTCGCCTCCCCTGCCCGGCGACCGAATTGATCCAACAAGCCCGACAATATAATATACATATAGGAACTCCGGTTGGCGAGCGTCTGCCCAATCCCACAGACAATCTTCTGAAAATCAGCTTCAGCGACAAAACGGACACCTCCGCTTGCCAGCAACTGATCGAATTCTTCCAAAAAACCTTCTCCGCTGAAACCAATACAGCCCCAGCCTCGACTCTCCCGGAAATTCCCACCAACTTACTCCGCAAGGACTCGGCCCATCTCCCGGAACTAACAGAGGACAAAATCCGCGACTACTACCAACAATTGGCAGACCTCAATATCAGCCCGGAAAAAACCTGTTACCCACTCGGCTCCTGTACCATGAAGTACAACCCCTACATCAACGAGTGGGCCGCCAACCTCCAGGGGTTTACAGATATCCACCCTCAGGCCCCCATCGAAGATGCTCAAGGTTGCTTTGAAATCCTCTACGAAACACAAGAATGGTTCAAGACCATCACTGGACTTGACGCCGTCACCACTCAGCCCGTCGCCGGAGCTCAGGGCGAGTTGGTCGGCCTGAAAATGTTTCAAGCCTATCATAAGGACCGCGGTGAATCGCATCGCAACATTCTCCTCATACCCAAATCCGCCCACGGGACCAACTTCGCCACTGCCGCATCGGCAGGCTATGGCCGGAGCATCGTTCAACTCGAAGCTGACCCAACCGGACAGATCGACCTGCAAGACTTCGATGAAAAACTGGCAGAGCACGGCTCCAACCTCTGCGGCGTGCTCATCACCAACCCCAACACAGGAGGCCTCTACGAAACAGAATTCCACCACATCGCGGAAAAAGTCCATGCAGCAGGCGGACTCGTCTACATGGACGGTGCCAACATGAATGCCATTGCAGGCTGGGCAGATCTCGGAGCCATGGGAGTGGATGCAGTACACAACAACCTTCACAAAACCTGGACCATCCCCCACGGTGGCGGTGGCCCCGGAGATGCCATAGTTGCCGTCAGTGAAAGGCTGACCCCATACCTCCCAGGTTCTCAAATTGAAAAGACAGAAGACGGAAAATTCATTCCCATTCGCCCCACACGCAGCATTGGCTCCATCCACCGGCACTGGGGCAACTTCGCCCACAAGATCCGTTGCTACACCTACCTCCTTCGTCTCGGCAAAGAAGGCGTGCCCCGCATGTCTGCCCTCGCCGTACTCTCCGCCCGCTACTTGCACCAAAAGTTGAAAGACCAGCACCCGATGCTTCCAGCCGAGGCTAATGGTCAACCCAGAATGCACGAATTCATCCTCACACTTTCCGAGGCTGATTTTGATCATATTGAGCAATCGGGCATCCCCAGGGCTCAAATCATTCCACAAATCGGGAAACTCTTCCTCGACTTTGGCTTCCATGCTCCCACAGTCGCCTTTCCCGAGACTTTTGGTCTCATGATCGAACCCACAGAAAGTTACTCCCAGCAGGAACTTGACCGATTTACTGAAGCCGTGGAAGCCATCATTGACCTTGCCCGAAACCACCCACACATTCTCAAAAACGCTCCCCATTTTACACCCATCGACCGTGTCGACGAAGTCGCCGCCAACCGCAACCCGGTCCTGAGTGAACCGCTTACGGAACTCCCCCCCATCAATCCAAACCGACTCCCTCCCGAAACCCTTCAATCCCTCACCATCGAATCCATAACCCAACGCCTACTAGAATTATCATGAGCAAAGTACGAATCGGAATCACCGGCCTTGGCAACATCGGCAACGTCCATGCGAACAATCTCCTGGAGGGCCATGTCGACCGGGCAGAATTCACTGCGATCTCCAGCTCCAGTGAAGAAAAACGCCAGAAATTTGCTGAAAAGGGGCTCAAGACTTTTGCAACTACCGACGAATTGATCAACTCCGGCGACATCGACGCCTTATTGATCTGCACACCCCACTACCAACATCCCGACATCGGCATTCAGGCTCTCGAAGCGGGCTTGCATATCATGGTGGAAAAACCGATCGCCGCTCACAAAGCCGATGCGGAGCGTCTCATTGCGGCCGCAGAAAAACATCCGAACCTGACTTTCTCCGCCGTATTCCAACTTCGCACCGAAGCCCGCTACAAAGAAATTCGAAATCTCATTCAAAATGGAGAACTCGGCGACATTGTCCGTGTCATCTGGATCATGACCGACTGGTTCCGCTCCGAAGCCTACTACCAAAGCGGCGGATGGAGAGCGACATGGAAAGGCGAAGGCGGCGGCGTCCTGCTCAACCAATGCCTCCACCAACTCGATGCTCTCCAATGGGTCCTGGGAATGCCCAGCAAAGTCCAAAGCAATGTCGGCATCGGTCGCTTCCACGACATCGAAGTCGAGGATGATGTCACCTGCTACCTGGAATACCCCAATGGCGGTACCGGTATGTTCATCAGCTCCACTGGTGAAATTCCAGGCAGCAATCGCTTTGAAATCGCAGGCACCAAAGGCCGGATTCTCCTCGAAAATGACAAGCTGATCCTGACCAGAAATGCAACACCCGCCGACGAATGGAACAAAACCTCCAAAATCGGATTCGCCCTTCCAGACAAGACAGTTGAGGAAATCCCTATTCCCCCAACCGAAAACCCTCACGCCATTCTCCTGACCAACTTTGTCGACAACATTCTAGACGGCACACCTCTCATAGCACCGGGAGCCAGCGGCATCGGTTCCGTGGAGCTTGCCAATGTCATGCTTTACTCCGGACTGATCGACAAACCCATTGACCTCCCCATGGACTCTGCCGCCTGGGAAGCCAAACTCAAGGAGCTCATCGCCAATTCAACCCACGAAAAGAAGGTCGTCGAAGTTTCCACCGAAGACTTCACTGCATCATTTCGGCGATAAGAACTCAGGATCCTTCGAATTAAGAGGAATCCCGGGTTCGGTCCAGAGTCCTGTACTTCTCCAGTAACTTACGAAGCCGCTCCACAAGAGCCGGTTGGTTTTGCCACAAATTGCTCTGCTCCCCAATGTCGCTCTCCAGATTGTACAGCTCCCCGGAATTTTCCGCAGTAAAACCAGCTGGTACATCTTCAGGAGGCAAAATCAATTTCCACTTTCCTTCCCGAATGGCAAATGTCCCTTGGGCGGCATAGTGGATGATCGACTGCCTCAGAGGCTCCTTCTCCGTACCTCCATCAAGTATGGAGTAAAAACTCAGGCTATCCTCTGCCACATTATCACCCAACTCCACGCCAAGTACATCCGCAAAAGTGGCAAACAAATCCGTTTGGCTGATGACCGCGTCCGAAACTCCAGCTTCCACCACCTCAGGCCATCTCACAACAAATGGTACACGGTGGCCGCCCTCCAGTGCATCTCCTTTTTTGCCCCGAAATTCTCCCCCCGGACGATGACCAAAGCTTTTCTCCATCTCCTCATTGGACATCGCAGAACCATTGTCACTGGTAAAAATCACCACAGTATCCTTGGCCATTTCCAAACGATCCAAAGATTCAAGAATTTTCCCAACAGACCAATCCACTAAGGATACGGAATCGCCATATCTCCCCGCCTTAGAGGTGCCTGCAACCTCTTCAGTTGGGACAAAGGGAGCATGCGGAGCTGTCATGGAAACCACCAGAAAGAATGGCTCCGCTGCGCCCTCCCTGGTCTTTTCAGCCTGACGAGTTAGAAAGCTCACGGCCTTTTCAGTCAATTTTGGCATCACCTCCACAACCCGAAAACCCTCCACAGTCAGCCCACTTCTTCCACCAGCACGGGAAATCTCATAAGGAATCCCGACGGTGGTATCATTTTCAATAAAAGCATAGGGCGGCATGTCCAAAGAACCCGCGACTCCATAAAAGTAATCAAACCCCAAACTGGTCGGGCCACCCTGCACAGGTTTGGCAAAATCAATGTTCAAACTCTCCCCTGTTCCATTGTAGCCAGATTCCCATTCACCGAGTTTCCCCTCCTTGGTCATCCATCCAAGGCCCAGTCCCCACTTTCCGAGAAACGCACTCCGGTACCCCTTCCGGTCAAACAACTCTCCCAGAGTCCAGCGCCCTTGCGGAATCATGGGCAAATCAAAGCCCATGGTTGCCTGGCAATCAGGTTCACTCCGCCAACAATATCGACCTGTGAGCAAGCCATAACGGGACAACGAACCAATCGAAGAAGCCGAATGCGCATCTGTAAAAACAAGGCCCTCCCCGATCAGGCGGTCCACATTCGGTGTTTTGATCTTTGAATCCTTGTTCAGGGCACTCAAATCTCCAACTCCCAAATCATCCGCAACAATCAAAATAAAATTGGGCAACGCTTCCTTCTTCTCATCGCCTTTCTCCTGCCCAAGGCAAAAGCCAGCCACCAGCAATTGGATCACGATGATCATCAATGCCTGGCCTCTTGCACTTAAGTTCATTTTCAAATACAACACTTAACTATTTTAAAAACAACTTAGACACGTCCATCCTCAAACTGTTCAAAACGATTATGTCTCTTCCAAAATTTCTTCACCTACCCATTTGGACTATCCTGATCACGGCATTCTGGGCCAACATGCAAATACAAGCGGCTGACCCCACACGTTTTGCCAAACAAATCGACACCTGGGGTGCTCAGGATGCACAAAACCCGCCTCCCAAGGGCCTTTCCCTCTTCATTGGAAGCTCCAGTATTCGCATGTGGAGTACCCTATCCAAAGACTTCCCGGAGCTCACCACCCTCAACCGAGGCTTTGGCGGCTCATGGACTCAGGATGTTCTTCACTACTACGACCGCATCGTCAAACCGTACGAACCCTCCAAAATCATCTTCTATTGCGGAGAAAACGACATCGCCGGAGGAGAAGCACCGCAGGTCCCCTTCAAAAACTTCAAAATCTTTGTGGATCGGGTCCGTCAGGCCAAGCCGTGTACAGAAATCTACTACATCCCGATGAAACCCAGTCCCAAGCGTTGGAACCTTTGGGCAAAATATGAGGAGGGGAATCAGAGAATCCGCTCATTCTGCGAAAAGAATAACATCCATTATTTGCACACCATTCCACAAAAAATGCTCAAAAACGATGGCACCCCTAATCCAGATATTTTTATCAAGGATAAACTCCATATGAACGCCAAAGGCTACAAAATCTGGGCAGAAGAAATCCACAAGGCCTTGAAAAAATAGCACCCTGTGGTAATGTGGCACAGAAATGGCAATCGTCACTGCTGATATGCAAAATACATCCCACATCCTTCTCATTCACGGTATCTTCAACTCCGGGCGATGCTTCCAGAAAATGCAGTGGCACCTGGAAGAAAGTGGCTACACCGTCCATTGCCCGACACTGACACCCAATTTCGGCATCGCCTCCCTTCCTGAACTCACATCCAAAGTGGAGCATTACATTCAGGAACATATCCCGGAAAACTCTTCGGTGCACCTGATCGGATACAGCATGGGCGGCCTCATCTGCCGACACTTCCTCCAGCAACAGAATGACCTCCAACGCTATTTGAGTCTCACCACGCTGGCTACTCCTCACAACGGCTCTCTTCATGCATGGTTGCTCCCGCTACCAGGACTGCTCGACATGCGTCAACAAAGCGAATTCATTGCCGAACTCGAAGAGAATGACCACAGAATTGCCCAACATTGTCGCCCCCTCTCATTGTGGACCCCCCTGGACTTAATGATCCTTCCGCAAAACAGCTCGGTCTGGCACATTGCAGAAAACGAACAAATGCTTGTCTCCATGCACCCCAATATGATCCGGGCTCCCAAGGTTCTCGACCGTGTGACCAAGCACGTGAAAGAGTCGGATCCGTTTCACCCCAACTCCCCCAAGTACAAAAAAAAGCCTGAATCTGTAGCCGCGTAGGCATTACAGAAGGCTCAATTCCCGTTTTTCAAAAATCGGATAAACTTCTCCAGTGCTTTGGCCCGATGGCTTAACTGATTCTTGATTTCAGAAGAAAGCGTTCCAAAGGTCTGGTCAAAACCATCAGGTTGAAAAATCGGATCATACCCAAAACCGCCGGTCCCCTCCTCTGCAAAGGTGATTTGCCCAGGGCAAGTTCCGGCAAAAGTGTGTTCCTGGCCTTCAGAATCAATGTAGGCCAAAACACAGGCGAAATGGGCCGCCCTTTGATCCAAAGGGGTCGCTTCCAATGCATGGAGAAGCTTCTGTCGATTCTCTTCATTGGATGCATTTTCCCCCGCATACCGGGCGGAATAAATCCCTGGAGCTCCCTCCAACACATCCACACAGAGCCCACTGTCATCCGCCAGCACAGGGCTGCCGTGGGAAATCTGAAAAAGGGCACGGGCCTTAAGAAGTGCATTTCCTTCAAATGTGGGTTGATCCTCCACAACTCTAGGCATGCCTCCAAGTTCCTCTGCCCCCAGTACCTGAACTTCCGGGAGTTGTGCAGTGAGGATTTTTCTCAACTCCCCAACCTTGTGGGCATTTCCTGTCGCAATGTAGAGTTTCATGATTTTGTAAAAAAACCTCGCAGAAGTTGGTCATCGCCCAAGCTGTCATGTTGAACGGAATGTAGGACAAGTGCATCCTCCAGAGTCTCAGTCGTCCGACCTGAAAACGCGGGTTTTGCCGTGGTGTCCGCCAAAATTTTCGGGGCACGATAGGCAAAGAGGTAGTCCAGTTGCTTGTATTTAATAAAGGAGTTCAGAAGCTGGGAGCCACCTTCAATCATCACACCCAGAATTCCTTCTTCAGCACACCGCTCACGAAAGGCCCGCAGGCAGGGTCGACCCTCTGAATCAGGGGGAAGTTGCCAGGATTTGGAAGCGTATTCGGCATTTCGGGAAGCCTGAGTCGTTACCAGAATCGTTTGTGCGGCAAACTCGTCAGTATGGAGTCGGAGTGGGCTGTCGAGTGTACGTTGTTGATTGTCAAAGATGAATCGCAAAGGACAAAAGCTGGGTTGACCATCAATGCGGCTGGTAAGCTGAGGGTCATCCTGCAGAGCCGTACCGGAACCAACCCCCATTGCGGGAAATAAGCGTCTCCATCGCATCACATCCGCTCTGGCAATGTTGGAAGTGATCCATTGGGAATGTCCTGTGCTGGTGGCAATAAAACCATCCAGGGTTGTGGCCACTTTGGCAGCAATCAAAGGCGTCTTTTGAGTGATCCAGAAATTGTAAAGAAGGTTCAGGTCTTCACATGGCTCCTGCAAAATCCCTGTGGTCACCTTGACTCCCTGATTACGAAGTTGTGCGACACCCTGTCCCGCAACATCCGGGTTGGGGTCTTCTGTACCAATGAAAACCTCGCGAATTCCTGATTCCAGAATTGCTTCCGTACATGGCGGAGTCCGGCCATAGGTGCAGCAGGGCTCCAAGGTGACGTACATGGAAGCACCTGTGGCAGGTTTTCGGCCAAGATTATTCAGGGCATCCACTTCTGCATGGGCTTTGCCAGCGGCATGATGATATCCGGTCGCCACCACTTCTCCATTTTCCACAATCAAAGCTCCCACCATTGGGTTCGGGTGAGTGTTGCCCCAGGCATTCTTTGCCTGGCTCAGGGCAAGCTGCATGAGAGTTTCCTGGGAAGTCACGGTCTTACGTAGGGATTGTTTTGCATTTCAAACTCCACCGTAGTTTCCGGTCCATGTCCTGGAAACAACCGGGTCGCAGGAGGCAGTGTGTAAATGTGCTGCTGAATCGAGTTGGCAAGTTGATCAAAATTCCCTCCGGGAAGGTCAGTTCTCCCGATACTTCCTTGAAAAATGGCATCTCCCACGATGGCAAATTTCAAGTCTGCAAAATAGAAAAGGATACTGCCCGGACAATGCCCCGGCACATGGCGCAACTCCACACTCTGCCCCAAAATATTCAGAGTCTGCCCCGGCTCCAGGTCTTGATCCACTTTGGCTGGAATCAACTGAAAGTAGGGCGGAACATAAGCCCGGGCAACTTCTGGATTTTCCACCATCACACGATCCTCTGGATGCAACCAGGTCGTAAATTCGCTCTGATCCATTTCCGCCAATCCGGAAAAGTGATCCCAATGACCATGCGTCAGGTACACATCCGTCAGCTTCAACCCCTTTTCTTCAAGGAGCTTGGGCAGAATCTCATGAGTTCCCATCGGTGCATCAAAAAGCACGGCATTCGACTCACCATCCTTCCAGCAAAGGTAAGCATTGGTCTCAAATGGACCCAATGGAAGTGTCTGTATATTCATGCGACCCATTGATGTAGTGGATTTGTACAGATGTCCACTCCAGAGCAATGAATCCTAAAAAACAGGACCTTTCGGAGTAGAGATTGAAACCACTGGAATAAGATTGAAGCTAAAGTTGTGCAGGAACCTGCCGATATACCCTTTGGAAAACCCCAAGTCTTATGAGAAGAAATAATTGGATACTGAATTTGAGCACGAGCACGATGGCCCTTGCTGTTACTCTGTTCACCCATGCACCGCAATCATTACAAGCCGATACGCGGGCAGGCATTCGCCCCATTCACAGGGAAGATGAGCAAAAGTGGAAACACATCCCCAAGGCAGCCAAAAATTCCCAAGGCGGCAATGTTGGTTTTTCCAACCCCCTTCGAGGTCGCTCCCTTCCAAGATTAAGGATGCCTAAAGTCTCTATGCCCAAATTGCCAGGCTTTGGGAAACAGGAGATCATCGGCCCTAAAGTCATTACAAAGGATGACAATCAATCCTACTTGTCCAGAAGTGGCCCGGTTCATCTGCAGTTCAATGGCTACCAAGCACCAGAATTTGACCGCAACGACATCATTTATGTGGAGCATGAAGGCCAGTTCCCTCGGCCACCGGAACCACCGAAACAGACCGTGCAAGTCGTGGCTCCTCCTCCTCCTGTAGCCCCCACTCCTCCACCGCCACCAGGTGTTGGAGCGACGAGTGCCCCCATCACGGTTAGTACAAAGCCTGGCACGTTGAAAGGTCTTCTGGAAGGGGCTAATCAAGTGCCTACCGGCTCACAAGCAGCAAGCCTCATGTTTCACAAAAAGGTTGACGGTTTGTCTCCTTCATCGCAAGAAATCTACACCCCATTTGTAATACCTTATAATGTTACACCACCTGCGGTGAGCATCAAAGGCAAGGTAAACTATATTCGGGAGTAAGACCAAATCCATCTTTTCATGAAACTCTTCAACCTGATCCCACTTGCCCCGGCATTGGCAGGGCTGGCAACCTTTACCGCAGCTCTTCCTTCACAAGCTGCTGATACTCACGGCGGAAAAGCGGCTCCAGCAGCAGCTCATGGCACAGCCTCCGATACCTCACACAGCAATGATGCTCATGGACTCACTGAAGTGCATGAACCACGCCGCTTTCTCACCCGTGACCAAGAATGGAAAGCCAAGCTCAAAGAGGCACAGCGTCTGGAAAGAATCAAGGACGGCAAAAATGAACGAGTTGAAGCCATTCTTTACGAATTAAAAGGCCCCCCCTACTCAGAATCTCTGAGAAAAGACGCATACCCTCTACTCATTAAATTCTACGAAAAGAATAAGGTCCGCGTAAAACTCGTCGAAATCTACGAGGAATTCGCCGAAAAGTACCCCAATGATCATGAGTTGCCCGAAATCTATTTTCGTCTGGGTCAACTCTATCGGGAGTTTGGTGCATTTGAACTGGCACAAGACCGATATTACAAAGTACTCAGCACAACCATACGCGGAGCACGGAACGAAGATGAAAAAGTTGAATTCCGCCAAACCTCCCTTCGCTCCCAAATCGAAATTGCCGACCTATTTTTGGAGCAAGGGAACTATGAAAGAGCCTCCCAATTCTTTGATCGCCTTCTACGGCTCGAAGACCTCGACCCTCAAGGTTCGCTGACCAATCGGGCAAAAGCTGAGTTTAAACGGGCTTACGCCACCTACTACAATTACAAGGATGAAAAGGACACCGTAGCCCGCAACAAAGGATTCGCTCAAGTAGTAAAATATTTGCAACACACTGGGCCTAAGAATCTCCCATTCTATGAATCCTATCCCAACAATGTGCATGCTCCCGAAAGCCATTTCCTTCTGGCATCGATCTACAAATTGATGGGCACCGAGGCCGACAAAGCCAACGCCCATGATCAGGTAGTAATGCTCTTAACCAAAGCCAACAAAGGTGTACGCTCTAAGCAAGTGACCATGACGGACTTTGATGACAAGGTCACGATTTTCAAATGGAACGAAGAAAACCTGCTATGGGAAGATGAGAATCAGGAACCTGCAAAAACCCAGGCTCTGGAAGAAATCAACAATCAGATTGATAACTGGGTCCATTGGCAGAAAAAGGCCGGCAACCAACTGGCCAATACCTACTTTGAAGATGGCGAAACCAAGAAAGCCATTGAGATTTACCAGAAAATGATCCTTCTGGATCCCGCACCCAAATGGCAGGCTCCGATCGTCTATCAACTGGGACTTTGCTTTGAGCGGATGGGTGGAGCAACCTTCAATCCAAAAGCAATTGAAGCTTATGAAATCATCACCAATGTGGATAAGAACCCAGATAGCTGGGGCCGTTGGTCAGATTCTGTAAAACGCACTCTGGACGCTAAAGATGCAGATATTGATGATAACCTGTCTGAGGTTCTTCAGAATCAGGAACAGTTTATTTACCGCATGGCTCAATGGCGCCTTCGTAATCTTCGCTGGAATTTGACGGCTGCCAACGAAATCAAACGTTTGGAGAATTAATCCTCCTCTGTTTCCGTCGCCATATCGGCGTACTTTTTCACTGTTCGTCGATCCATTTCCAGTAATCGGGCCGTCTCCTTGTAACTGCTGGTACGCTCATAAACACTGGCGATATATTCACTGAGAAATTGATCGGCAGGAAGGCTTCCTGCTCCAAGGGCATCGGTCAAAAGCTGTGAGCGGCTTACATGGATCTGGGTGTTTTCCGGAATATATTCCCCGTGCAGCATAATATTGCGTACACATTGTTCCAACTCTCGGAAATTCCCCGGCCAGGCATACCGCAGCCCCAAATTTTTTTGGATCCAGTCACAGGCTTCACCAGTTAAGGCCTCCGACTCATTCTCCCCGGCAATTCGCCGGGAAATATACGTCACAAGATACCGGAGTTCCTTGGGATCTTCCTGGAGGATTTCACGCAATGCCAAGGTCTGCACCCGGTCCGCACAAAGCCGATAGTAAAAATCTTCACGAAAGCGACCTTCTCTCATTTCTACAGCAAGATCACGATTGGATGCGGCCATGAATTTCCCTTGAAAAGGCAACAATCGGGTATCCCCCAAACGTTGAAACTGCCGCGTTTGCAGGACACGCAGCAACTTTACCTGAATATCTGCACGGGTTTCCGTGATTTCATCCAGCAGAATCGTGCCAAAGTTCCCGCAAGTCTCCAGGTAGCCCTTTCGGTCCTGTAACGCACCAGTAAAAGAACCCTTCCGGTGACCAAACAGTTCTGACTCCAGCAAAGTCTCAGTCAAAGCCGATAGGTTGACAGGAATAAACCCATTATGAAAATCCTCCGCAAACTCCAGTGTATCCGAATCAAAAGGAATAAACCGGGACATGCCTATGGCACGGGAAACCAACTCCTTCCCAGTTCCGGATGGACCCGTAATGAAAGTAACAATATCGCCCATCCGATCAAACAATGACCGCTGATATCGCCCCATATCGTGAGTAAAAATCGATTGCCACACTCTGGCTCTCAAGCGATTCGCCGCTGGTGAGGAGCCAATAATAAATTCAAAGATATGGAAGAATGCCCGCCGTATTTGAAAAAAGACAGAAAAGACCACTTCTGGAGGATGCCGGGCATCCATACCTTCAGGACGTAACGGAAAAA
Organism: uncultured Opitutales bacterium; assembly: GCA_964432425.1. Taxonomy (GTDB): domain Bacteria; phylum Verrucomicrobiota; class Verrucomicrobiia; order Opitutales; family JABJCN01; genus JAYPDO01. The sequence continues at coordinate 27,359 of CAYSOI010000008.1, forward strand.
ACTTTGTATATTCTGCCTCAAACTGACGATAAAATCCACAAGTGCCACCTCCCTGGACTCGACTCACCCGACGAACAATGAACTCCTGAAAAGGCTCCCGATAGCTGGAAAAAAGATAGACATACACCACTCGGTGATAAATCCGAAATTCCTCTGAATCTACATTTCCATCCGTGGCATAGAATGCCAATCGTGCTTTCTCCGCATAATGCTCAGTCACCTCATGAAGGGCTTGCAGGTTGGCACTGAATACATCCAAATTCCCGGCATCGGCCTTCGGCTCCCTGTAGCCATCCCCAAGGATCTCTTTCTCCAACTCCAGCCGCATAGGCATGAAGGGATTACAGTAAGCAAGCTGCCCAATCAGTTCCAGGATTGGCCGGTCAGACACTGGTAAAAACGAGCTACCCATTGGAAATCAACTTAGGGGTTGGAGGCTAATAACTTGGTCAACTCCAGAGTACGGGCCCGAACCCGTTTCTGTTGATCATCACTGAATTCCTTTTCCAACCGTTTCAACGCCTCCATCCCGGCACGATGCCCCGTCGAGGCAGCCAGATGAAACCACGCTCCACACTCCACGGCATCCTTGTCCACCCCCAAACCCAGCAGATACATCAAACCCAGATCCAATTGGGCTTCCACCAGTCGCTGCGAAGCCGACTTGTGCAACCAGTAAGCCGCTTTCCCAAAATCCTGATCCACCCCAATGCCTGCCCGATAAGCCACTCCCAATTCATACTGGGCATAAGCATGCCCCTGTTGAGCCGCCTGCCCCAGCCAACTCGTGGCCATCATTGGATCTTCCTTCAAACCACCCAGCCCCAGCATGTACATAATGGCCAAATCCACTTGAGCTTCCGCCTCCCCTTTGTCCGCAGCCATCCTTAGCCAACGAACCGCTTCCGCTTCATTGCGGTCCACTCCAATGGCCCGAACATACATTGCTCCAAGATGAGATTGTGCCTTCGGGTGACCCGATTTCGCGGCCAACTCAAACCATTGCAGTGCCCGAATATCATCCTGGTGAACACCGCGTCCATGCAGGCACATCAACCCCAAGCGATATTGAGCACGGGTATCTCCACCTTCCGAGGCTTTCATAAACCAATGCACAGCCTTTGAAAAATCCTGCCGCAACCCCAACCCCTCCAGGTACGCCACACCCAGATTATACTGAGCCGGCACATTTCCCTCCGCCGCCGACTCCTTAAGAATCGGAATCGCTTTTAAATAGAATTTCCACAATTCCCCGCCCTTTAATCGAGAGATTTCCTCAGCCCGGACTTCCGGGCTAACAGGCTTCTCCCCTTTCCGTGCCGACTGAAAATGTTCTTTGGCGGCATCCAAACTACGCCGAAACCGAGGATCCAGACTCAACAAATATTGCTGATCTTTTTGAGAAAACTCCTTGATCGGGGTCTCGAACTGCACCCCATCCTTCCTCTCCAGATAGACGATTCCCTTATCCACTTTGTGAACACGGGCAATCAGTTCCCCTCCATCCGCTCCATGAAAACGACGTAGCTCACCAACTCCCCATAGCGGCAGTGCAGTGAACCCAATCCACAACCCGACTGTGATGATCCGTGCCATTACTTTCTCAACCTAGGGGCATCCTTCCCTCACGCAAGACTGAACCAACAAAAAAGCCGGGACTCACGTGAGCCCCGGCTTTTTGGGTTAGTTGTGAAATTTGAGGGGGATTCCGATTAAAGGATACCCCATTTTTGAGTGACAGTGTTGAAGAACAACGTGGTTGTTGTTCCGTCTCCGTTATCAATCGTGCTCAAGTAGATGTATCCGCTGATTTCCTCAACATAAACATAACCATTGAGCACTTTGACGGAGCCAACGGTATCTGCAGTGATTTCATTATCATCAATGTAGATCCAGCCAAGACCTGTATCAACGGAGTAGAACCAATTGGTTCCTGGTTCCTGGTAGAGATAACCAAGATTCCACTGATAGAGCCACTCGGTTCCAGGAGCCCAGTAAATGTATCCTTTGGAAGGATCATCATACCAGTCAGAACCAAGAGCCGTGGCGTCTGACAACTCAGGGTGAATGGCAGTGGTAATGTCACCGAATGCACCGGATTGAGCGAGGAAGGTCCAACCTTCTGCCCAGTTGTTGTAGCCGAAGGCACCCTTATGAGTCACATCTTCGAAGAAGGAATCACTGGTGGGAAGATCGCTCAGACCACTGAAGGCAGGACCACCCTCCGCAGGGCGTGGGTCAAGACCTTCATCCGTGTCGTAGGAAATGCCGCCAATCAATGGATTGACGAAGCTGTTCCCATTTGTGCTCAGAGCACTCACAAAGTTCGCTTTAAAATCTCCAGATTTACCTTGGGTATCTCCAATTTCAACAAGATCTTCAAGTGAAGCGTAAGAACCAATGTCATGGAAGATGTTGCCCTTCAGTGCCAGTGTACCAGCGTTGAAACGAGCTTCAGAATCTTCGTCAACTGCCAGTCCATTCTTATCTCCTGGATCCACATCCACACCTTTCACGAAGGCTGTGAAGATTGAGTTGGCGTAGATACCACCGGAGTTTTCACGGAACTTCAGTACTTGGCTATCGGTGTTTCCTGAGGCGGAGCCGGAACCGATGAAGGTCGCATTGTAGATCACAGGATTGGAGAATGGGGTTGCTTCCACATTCGAAGAAGGACCACCGTCCATTTCCGCACCACGGTTGGCGGAAACTGGATCCTGGATCGCAAACCAGAACTGTCCCTTACCACGGAAACCTTCGTCCCAGTCGAACGTATCGTCCTGGTTGAACGCACCTACCAGATGCTTGGTGTTGACCGTACCTCCAAAGAACTCGAAGCCGTCGTCTGCATTGGCAAATACTTCGACGTACTCGATGGTGGTTCCAGAACCAACACCGCCCATGGTCAGACCGTTGATTTCATTGTCAGAAGCAATGGCTGCACCACCATGGCGGATGGATACATACTTCAAGATACCGGAGTTGTCTTCATCATCATTGCCGCCGTACTCGCCATCTGCGGAGGTCGGAAGTCCTTCGATGAACTCGGTGCCGGCATCGGTATTGATCGTGGCAGATCCAAGGATGATCACACCGCCCCAGAGACCGGAGTCCGCGGAGGTCAAGTTTCCAGTTCCATCATCAGATGTTGAAGTGAAGATGATCGGCTTGCTGAATGTACCGGCAGCATGGATTTTTGATCCACGGGTGATGACCAAAGCTCCTGGATCGAACGCTCCAGCAGACTTAGGTTCACCTTTGATTACGGTGCCTGGCTCAATCGTCAGCGTGGCTCCATCCTTAACATAGATGATGTCAGTCAGTACATACGTATTAGCACGATTCCAGGTAGTATCAGAAGTGATGCTATCCGTTATTTGGACAGTGCCTCCGGAAGTCACTTCAACTGTACGGGTAACCGACTCAGCAGCATTACCGTCGTCGTCACTTACATCGTAGGTAAGGGTGTAAGTTCCTTCAGCATTGGCATCTACAGTACCAGTTACCACAATTGAGTTGGTATAAACTCCTGCGGTTGCACCTGGATCTACGAATGTTTCACCAACAACGACTGTAATATTCGCATTTCCATTTAATGAAATGACTGGAACCACAACAGCTGGAACGAAGATGTCACCAGAGTACGCTTCGCCGAGTTTAGACCAACCAGCACTCCAGTTTGTCGCACCGAAAGCACCTTTGTGATCAACATCCGCAAAGAACGCATCTCCGGGAAGAGCGGTCAGGTT